>CAZLBJ010000636.1:0-4135 GCA_964557755.1 uncultured Thermoanaerobaculia bacterium | reverse complement strand
GGTCCGGGGGCCAGAGCGCTCGCGCGCGGGCGGTGCTGCGCCGAGATCTCGGCACGGGGGCGGGGTTGGTGGGCGAGGTGGGTGGGCGGGCTGCTTCGGGAGAATGCGCCAACCGAATCCGGGGGCGAAGCGCAGCGAGCCCCCGGCGCGCCTCGCGGCGGCCCCCGGACCGGCGACACCCCACGCCCCCCGCACCACCGCCGGCCATCATGAGAACTCGAGCGGCAGGGGGTTGACTCAGGCGACGTCCAACCCGCCGGCCACCTACTCCACCACTACACCGGCACCGGCACCGCCTCCACCACCCGCCGCACCGCGTCCCGCGCCGCATCCAAATCCCCGGCGCTCCGCTTCAACACCACCCGGTGCGCCAGCACGGACGGCGCCAACCGCTGCACGTCGTCCGGCACGACATAAGGCCGCCCCTCCACCAGCGCCAGCGCCTGCGCCGCCCGGTACAGGCTCTGCACCGCGCGCGTCGAGACGCCCAGCATGAACTCCCCGCCCTGGCGCGTCGCCTCCGCGATGGCCAGCATGTGGTCCGCCATCTTGTCCGCCACCCGCACCTCTACGACGCGCTGCTGCAACGACAGCAACTGCTCGCGCCCGAGCACCGGCTGCAGCCCCTCGAGCACCGTCTCGACGCCGCCCGACAGCAGCAGAGCCCGCTCCTCCTGGCGCGGCGGATACCCGATCGCCAGCGACATCTGGAAACGGTCGAGCTGCGACTCCGGCAGCGGGAACGTGCCCTGGTACTCCATCGGGTTCTGCGTCGCCAGCACCACGAACGGCTGCGGCAGCTGATAGCGCCGCCGCTCCACCGACACCTTGCGCTCGCTCATCGCCTCGAGCAGCGCCGACTGCGTCTTCGGCGTCGCGCGGTTGATCTCGTCGGCCAGCACCACGTTGGCGAACAGCGGGCCGGGGACGAACTCGAACTCCTGCTGCTGCTGGTTGAAGATCGACACCCCGATGATGTCCGACGGCAAGAGGTCGGAAGTGAACTGGATGCGCTGGAAGGCGAGCCCCAGCGAGCGGGCCAAGGCCTGGGCGAGCGTCGTCTTGCCGACCCCCGGCACGTCCTCGATCAGCACGTGCCCGCGCGCCAGCAGGCACACCACCGCCATGCGGATCACCTCCGGCTTGCCGCGAATGACGCGCGCGACGTTCGCCTCGAGCTGATGGACGGCGCGGTGCGCCTCGCCCGCCCCCGCCTCGGTGGCGGCCTGCAGCGTGGCCTGCGGCTCGGTGGTGGTCATGCGGCGGGCTAGGCGCCCTCGCCCTCCCCCGCGGCGTCGGCGAACTCCTGGTACTGGCCGCGCACCTCCGGCGGCACGTCCGGCCGCACCTCGACGGCGAACTTGTCGCCCTCCTCGAAGTCGACGTCCTCCAACACGTAGGACACCGCCTGCCGCGAGCCCTTGTTGAGGCGCGAGGTGTCGACCCAGATGCGGTAGCTGGCCTTGTTTTTGTCCTCCGCGTCGACCTGGAAGACGTCGAGGGTGAGGCCGGGGAGGCGCTCGTCGCCGGACTGCTTGTAGAGCACGATGTCGAGCATCACGTCCTGGCGCATCGGCATCTCCTCGACGACCACCTCGCCCTCCATGGTGGGCTCGGCGGCGGCCCCGGCCTCGTCCGCGGTGTCGACGTCCATCATCTCGGTCTCGTCGCCCACCTCCATGCCCGACTCCTCGACCATCGGCGTCTCGCGGACGTTGAAGCTGTTGAGCTCGGCAGAGTAGTCGCCGCGCAGCTCGGCGACCTGCTCCTCGGGCGGCAGCGGCTCGCAGGCGGCGAGGCCGAGGGCGACGGCGGCGGCGAGCAGCAATGCGGCGGGCTTCGTCAAGGCCGGGGTCGTGTGGCGGTGCATGGGTCTCCTCCTCGATGACGGCGGACGGGTGGCGGCGCCGGACGTTCGTTACGGCGGGTCCCGTAAAGCGTTAGGGGAGAAGATTATAGCGGAGGATCGACCAGATGGCGGCGACGCCGTCCTTCCAGCCGATCTTCTTGCCCTCGGCGTAGGTGCGGCCGCGGTAGGTGATCGGCACCTCGTAGATGCGCGCACCGCGGCGGGCCATCTTGGCGGTCAGCTCCGGCTCGATGCCGAAGCGGTTCGAGCGCAGCGTCACCCCCTCGAGGATCTCGCGGCGGAAGACCTTGTAGCAGGTCTCCATGTCCGAGAGGTTGAGATCGGTGAGCATGTTCGACAGCATGGTGAGGAAGCGGTTGCCCACCGAGTGCCAGAAGAACAGCACGCGGTGCGGCCGGCCGCCGGCGAAGCGCGAACCGAAGACGACGTCGGCCTCGCCTTCGAGGATCGGGCCGAGCAGCGACGGGTACTCCTTCGGGTCGTACTCGAGGTCGGCGTCCTGGATCAGCAGCACGTCGCCGGTGCCGGCGGCGAGGCCGGCGCGCACCGCCGCCCCCTTGCCGCGGTTCTCGGGCTGCAGGACGAGGCGGAAGGGCGCCGGGTCGGCGGCCTCGGCGAGCTGCTGGAGGAGCTCGCGGGTGCCGTCGGTCGAGCCGTCGTCCACCACCACGATCTCGAGCTCCATGCCGTCGGGCAGCGGCGCCGCCGCCACCCGCCGCAGCAGCTCGTGCACGGTGGGCCGCTCGTTGTAGGCGGGCACGACCACGGAGAGGCGCATTCGACGGCGCAGTGTACCCCGCCGGGCGGGCGCTCGGCGACCCGCCTGTGCGATTCCGCGGCGGTCCGCGTCCCTCCTGTGTGGACGCGCCCCTTCCCAAGGCGGTGAAGAGGCGGTAAAGTAGAATGGATTCCGAGAAAAACGAACCCAGGAGCTCCCCCATGTCAGACGCCACCAAAGAGAAACTCAAGGCCGTGGACAGCGCCCTCTCGCAGATCGAACGCCAGTTCGGCAAGGGCTCGATCATGCGCCTCGGGGACCGCGAGGCGGTGTCGGTGCCCGCCATCCCCACCGGCTCGATCGCCGTCGACCACGCCATCGGCGTCGGCGGTTTCCCGCGCGGCCGCGTCGTCGAGGTCTACGGGCCGGAGTCGTCGGGCAAGACGACGCTGGCGCTGTCGGTGGTGGCCCACGCCCAGAAGCGCGGCGGCGTCGCCGCCTTCATCGACGCCGAGCACGCCCTCGACGCCGAGTACGCGAAGAAGCTGGGCGTCGACATCGAGAACCTGCTGGTGTCGCAGCCGGACCACGGCGAGCAGGCGCTGGAGATCGCCGAGATGCTGGTGCGCTCGAACGCGGTCGACGTGGTGGTGATCGACTCGGTGGCGGCGCTGGTGCCGCGCGCCGAGCTCGAGGGCGAGATGGGCGACTCGCACGTCGGCCTGCAGGCGCGGCTGATGAGCCAGGCGCTGCGCAAGCTGACCGCCATCGTCGCCAAGTCGAAGACCTGCCTGGTGTTCATCAACCAGATCCGCGAGAAGATCGGCGTCATGTTCGGCAGCCCGGAGACGACGACCGGCGGCCGGGCGCTGAAGTTCTACAGCTCGGTGCGCATCGACATCCGGCGCATCGCGTCGATCAAGGACGGCGAGGAGGTGACCGGCAGCCGGGCGCGGGTCAAGGTGGTGAAGAACAAGGTGGCGGCGCCGTTCCGGCAGGCGGAGTTCGACATCGACTACGGCGAGGGGATCTCGCGGGTCGGCGAGCTGCTGGACCTGGGGGTGGATCACAAGATCGTCACCAAGAGCGGCGCGTGGTACAGCTACGGGGAAGTGCGGATCGGGCAGGGGCGGGAGAATTCGAAGCAGTTCCTGCGCGAGAATCCGGACCTGGCGGACGAGATCGAGGACCGGCTGCGGGCAACGATGGGGATGACGTCGGCGCGGGTGCCGGCGGCGGCGGACGTGGAGGTGGAGGCCGAGGCAGAGGCCGAGCCGGAGCCGGCGGCGGCGGGGGCTTAGGTGGAGTAGGTGGCCGGCGGGTTGGCTGCGGCTTACGTCAACCCCCGGCCGAGTGGAGTCGCACAGATGACCGGTGGTGGTGCGGGGGGCGTGGAGGGTCGCCGGTCCGCGGGCCGCCGCGAGGCGCGCCGGGGGCTCGCTGCGCTTCGCCCCCGGATTCGGTTGGCGCATGCTCCCGAAGCAGCCCACCCGCCCACCTCGCCCACCAACCCCGCCCCCGTGCGGAGATCTCGGCGCAGCACCGCC
>CAZLBJ010000635.1:0-7365 GCA_964557755.1 uncultured Thermoanaerobaculia bacterium | reverse complement strand
TGGAGTGTGCCGTTGTGGGGTGTCTGGGGGACGGGATGGTGTGAAGTCGTGGGGGCGGGGGCCGGTGTCGCGGGGACGGGGCGGGCGGGGCTCGGCGCCCAGGGGCCGCGCGCGCGTGCTCGGACTTTGGAGGGGGGCGCGCGCTGTTCGTGGAGGGCGCCCGACCGCTCTCTCCTCCGCAGGGGCTTGCCCTTGCGCCCTCCCCGGACCCCCTGGGCACCGAGCCCCGCCCGCCCCTCGCCGTTCAGCTCGGGCTTGCGATCTCAATTCCTATGAGCCAACCGCAGTTTCTCCCCTTGCCGATCTTTTGATTTATGGGTGAGGTCGACAGGGCTGGCGCGGAAACCATTTCCTTTCAGTGGTTTATGGCGATGGTCCGGCGTTTGCTGTGGGTGGTGGACACATCGACTGGAGGAATCATGAGCACGACGAGGATGAAGCTGTGGAGGTGGAGTGTGGGGCTGGCGGTGCTGGTGGCGGCGCCGGCGTTCGGGTACGACATGAACGGGTTCATGCCGGCGGCGGGGGAGGGGGCGGTGGCGCTGTCGTTCACCACCGAGGGGTACGACCAGTTCTGGGCCGGCGAGACGAAGGTGGACGCGCCGGCGGGGCTCGGCGAGGTCGACACGCAGAGCCTCACCCTGTGGGGGCGCTACGGGTTCACCGACCGCCTTGCCGTGGTCGCCAACCTGCCCTACGTCGACACCGAAGGCGACGGCCTCGCCGGCTTCGAGGACTCCGGCGTCTCCGACCTGACGGCGCTCGTGCAAGCGCGGCTGGTCGACTTCGGCGGCGGCCACTCGCTGACCGGCGCCGCCGGCGTGCGCACCGACGTCGGCGACTACGAGGGCAACGCGCCGGTGAGCCTCGGCGACGCCTCGACCGACCTCCTGCTGCGGCTCGTCTACCAGTTCCAGAGCGGCGGCTTCTACCTCTCCCAGCAGGTGGGCTACGACTCGCGCTCCGACGACGTGCCGGACGGGGTGCCGCTGCACACCGAGGTCGGGTACACTTTCGGCCGCACCACGGTCAACGGCTTCTACACCCGCTACATCGCCGACGGCGGCACCGACATCGGCGACCCCGGCTTCACCTTCCCCAGCAACCAGGAGGAGTACGAGCGGGTGGGCGGCAAGGCCTACGTGCGGCTGGGCGGCGGCTTCGGCCTCTCCGCCGGCGCCTACACCACTCTGGACGGCCGCAACACCGGCGACGCGACGGGCGTCTCGGTGGGCGGCGTCGTGACTTTCTGAGGAGATGGACATGTCCCTGCTGCGATCTCGAACCCTGCTCTCGCTGACCCTCGCCGCGGCGCTCGCCGCCGCCCTGCCCGCCGGCGCCGACGTGGTGACCGACTGGAACGCCGAGCTGCTCGACGCGGTCCGCGCCGAGCGCACCAACCCGCCGCGCGCCACCCGCGCCATGGCGATGATGAACGTCGCGATCTTCGACGCCGTCAACGGCATCGCCGACCAGTACCACCCCTACGCGGTGCAGCCGGACGCGCCCGCCGGCGCCTCCGCCGAGGCCGCCGCGGCGGCCGCCGCCCACGCCGTGCTGTCGGCCCTCTACCCTGGCCGCCAGACGCAGCTCGACGTCCGGCTCGCCGTGTCGCTGGCGGCGGTGACCGACCCCTCCGCCGAGGCCGACGGCGTGGCGTGGGGCGAAGAGGTGGCGACCGAGATCCTGGCGCTGCGCCTCGACGACGGCGCCGGCGTGGTGCTCGACTACGGGGCGCCCCCCGGCGCCGGCTGGTGGATCCCCACCGGTCCCGCCTTCGCCCCGGCGCTGCTGCCCAACTGGCCGTACGTCGACACCTGGGCGATCCCTAGCGGCGCGCACTTCCGCCAGCCGGCGCCGCCGCCGCCGCGCAGCCAGGCCTACCTCCAGGCGTTCCACGAGGTGGCCCGCCTCGGCAACGTGGGGTCCACCGAGCGCACCGCCGACCAGTCGGAGATCGCCCGCTTCTGGGACGACGGCGCCGGCACCAACACGCCGCCCGGGCACTGGAACGAGATCCTCCAGGGCCTGGCCGAGGACGAGGGGCTGTCGTTGGTCGACACCGCGCGCCTGTTCGCGCTGCAAGGCATGAGCGTCGCCGACGCCGCCGTCGTCTCCTGGGACAACAAGTTCCACTGGGACCACTGGCGGCCGGTCACCGGCATCGCCGAGGCCGACGACGACGGCAACCCGGCGACCCACGTGGTGCCGGGCTGGACGAGCTTCATCACCAATCCGCCGTTCCCCGCCTACACCTCCGGCCACAGCACCTTCAGCAGCTCGAGCGCGCGCATCGCCGCCCTCGTCCTCGGCCGCGACGACGTCGCCTTCACCGCGCCGTCCGACGGTACGCCGGGCGTCACCCGCAGCTTCGACGGCCTGTGGCAGGCGGCGATGGAGGCTGGGCAGAGCCGCATCTACGGCGGCATCCACTGGCAGTACGACAACCAGGGCGGCCTCGAGAGCGGGCGCGCCCTCGCCGAGCACGTGTTTTTCAACGAGCTGCGGCCGAAGAGCGACGACGTCGCCGCCTGCGAGCCGAGCGCCGGCCACCTGTGCCTGGACGGCGGGCGCTTCGCGGTGCGCGCCACTTGGAGCACCGCCAACGCCAGCGGCACCGCGACGCCGGTCGAGCTGCCGGTGGGCGGCGGCTACTTCTGGTTCTTCAACGAGGCCAACCCCGAGGTGACGGTGAAGGTGCTCGACGGCTGCGCCGCCTTCGACCGCTACTGGGTGTTCGCCTCCGGGCTGACCAACGTGGAGGTGGTGCTGCGGGTCACCGACACCCACGCAGGCGTCACCCGCACCTACTACTCGCCCGCCGGCACGACCTTCCAGCCGGTACAGGACACGGCCGCCTTCGCCACCTGCCCGTAGCGGGCCGGCCAGACCAGATCACCGAGGCCTTCCGGCCTCCGTTGCTCGACCCCGGCGGCTGCCCCTGCCGGGGTTCTTTTTTTGCGCGTTGTCTACGTTTCGTCCGCCATAGACACCACACATTGTGAATGGCGGATTTCCGCGTACTCTGAAGCATTGACATTCCGGGGGCTTCGGGCTCCCAGGGGCAGCCATGAGCACGATTCCCTCGCTTCGCGCGCTGGTGGCCGCGGTCGCGGCGGCGCTCCCTCTCCTCCTCCTCTCCATTCCGGCGGCGGCGTCGCCGGCCGGGCCGAAGGCCGCCGAGCCGCTACGCACCGCGGCCGACGGCGGCGTCACCTTCCGCGACTTCGCCCGCCGCAAGGGCTCGGGCATCCACTACCGGCGCGCCGAGTCGCCCGCCGTCCTCGAGGTGCAGAAGCGCCTCGAGCGGCTGCCGGCGATGAACTTCGGCCACGTGGTGATGGCGCCGGACAAGCCGCGCGGCGCGCCGGGCGTGGCGCTGCTCGACTACGACCGCGACGGCGACATCGACATCTACGTGTCGAACGGCCCCGGCGCCGCCGCGGCGCTGTACTCGAACCAGCTGGTCGAGAGCGGCCGCATCGGCTTCCGCGACGTGGCGAAGCAGGCCGGCGTCGAGGCGACGGCGCAGGACTCGACCGGCGTCTGCTTCGGCGACACCGACAACGACGGCGACGACGACCTGCTGGTGCTCGGCCGCATGGAGCCCAACCTCTTCTTCGAGAACCGCGGCGACGGCACCTTCGTCGAAGTGGCGCGCAGCGGGCTCGGCGGCGGCCACACCAGCCACACCTCCTGCTCGATGGGGGACATCGACGGCGACGGCCTGCTCGACGTGGCGGTGGCCAACAGCTTCGACTGGAGCCACCGGCCCGCCATCTTCACCGTCCCCTACGCCGACAGCCACCCCAACCAGCTCTACCGCAACCTCGGCGGCAACCGCTGGCAGGACGTCTCGGCGAGCTCCGGCATCCTCGACGTCGACAGCGTGAAGCCGGCGATCGACGCCGGCGGCACGCTGACCTGGGCGGTGGCGCTGGTCGACTACGACCTCGACGGCGACGTCGACCTGATCCACGCCGACGACCAGGCGGCGCTGCCGCTCGAGCAGGCCGACCGCGCCCACCTGCAGGTGTTCGCCAACGACGGCAAGGGCCGCTTCGAGAGCGTCACCGCCGAGGTCGGCACGGACGTCCCCGGCGCCTGGATGGGCCTCGCCTTCGCCGACTTCGACTGCAACGGCCGGCTCGACCTCTTCGCCACCAACTTCGGCGACTACGGCTACCACCCGCTCGGCTTTCCCTACACCCGCGGCCAGTGGAGCTCGCGCTGGTTTCTCGGCCAGGACGACGGGACCTTCGAGGACCCCGGCACCGGCGAGCTGCGGGCGACGCCGTTCGGCTGGTCGCCGATCACCCTCGACTACGACAGCGACGGCGACACCGACGTCGTCTACCTCGGCGCCATCGGCACCGCGGTGTACACGGTGACCAACGACAACCCCGGCGCGGTGCTGCAGAACCAGGGCTGCGAGGCGCGCTTCCGGCGCGACGCCGAGGCGATGACCACCGACCACGGGCGGCGGGTGGTGGAGGGTGCGGCGACGGCGGACCTCGACGGCAACGGCTTCCCCGACGTGGTCAGCGTCTCCTCCCACGACGTGCCGGCGGAGATGGAGCGCAAGCCCTACGGCCTCGACTGGGGCTCGCCCTTCGACGCCGGCGCGGTGTACGTCGAGTACCTCGAGCCGGCGCCGGGCGGCACCTTCATCCCCAAGCACCTCGAGTTCCCCGACGGCCGCCTGGTGATCGACCTGAACGGCGGCGGCAACGGCAACGGCGCGGTGGCGGTGCGGCCGCTCGGCACGGTGGGGCTGGTGGACGGCGGCCGCGTCAACCGCAGCGGCATCGGCGCCGTGCTGAGCTTCACGCCCGAGGGCATGGCGACCAGCATGAAGCCGGTGATGGGCGGCGCCAACTACGCGTCGCAGGACTCGCTGGAGACGCACTTCGGCCTCGGCCGCGCCGCGCGCGGCATGGTGGAGGTGCTGTGGCCCGGCGGCGTCAGGAACCGGCTCTACGGCGTCGAGCGCGGCGAGAGCGTGTTGCTGCCGGAGGTCCCCTGCGGCTTCGACGCCGCGTGGCCGAGCGAGGCGGCGTACCGGAGTTGCGTCACCGCCGCACTCGACGACCTGGTCGAGGCGCGGGTGCTGCGCCGCGCCGACGGCCGCCGCTACCTCGACAGCGCCCTCACCGCTTACGCCGAGGCCCGGGCCGAGGCGCGGCCGAGCGGCGAGGAGCGGCGCCGGGACGCCGGTGGCGAGGAGCGCGGGCGCGAGGATCGGGGCGTCGACGAGCGCGGCGCCGAGGATCGGGGCGGCGAGCCGGCGGCGGACGGCGCGGCGGCGGAGCCGCGTCGCCGCTTCGCCCGCTTCCGGCTGCCGTAGCGCACTGGCGCCACCGGTTTTCATGGCACGTCCTGCCGGACGTTGTCTCCCCGGGGTCGGGTACCGCGAGTGCCCGCCCCCCTTTTTTCCTTCAGGACCGGCTCACTCGGGACGCACCGAGTACTGCACCCACAGGTCGGTCACGGCGGTGCGCTCGACGAAGCGCGTCCAGTCGGCCTCCGGCACGTTGTCCGGCCTCTCCGGCACGCCGTGGTCGGCGCGCAGTACGCGGTGGGCGCAGCGCTCGCCGAGGCGCTCGGAGAGCGGCCCGAACGGCATCTTCCACTCCTTCTTCGCGGCCTGCGTCTCGTCCACCGGGATCATCGCCACCAGCTCCGGGTGGGTCATCCGCTCGAGGCCCTGCTCGCGCAGCGTGGCGTTGTGGCTGCCGTGGTGGCCGACCTTGTAGAGCACGGTGCGCGCCAGCAGCTCGCCGGCGGTGACCGGCTCGCCGCCGCCGTCGCGCGGCCAGGCGTGGCGGTGCCAGGACAGCCAGTTTCCCACCTGGGCGTCGGCGGGGAAGAGCAGCACCTTGCCGCTCGGCTGGAGCTCGATGGCGAGCGCCAGCGAGGTGTTGTTGGTGTCGCTGTCGAGCTGCAGCGCGAGCTGCCCGGCGGCGGACAGCCAGGCGCCGCCGATGCGCCGCCACGGCGGGCCCTGGTCGCCGGCCTCGGAGAAGCCGTAGCGGGAGCGGAAGAAGCCGCCGTGCTCTGCATGCTCGGCGGCGCCGGCGAGCCCGATGCGGTGCCCCGAGGCGAACGGCTGGGCGAGCTCGGCGAGCATCGCCTCGTCGTCGTCGAGCGCCTCGGGGCCGGCGGCGGCGAGGGCGGCGACGGCGAAGGCGCTGGCGCCGGTCAGCGCCAGCGACGGCTCGTAGACCTCGCTGTGCACCGTCGAGGGGTCGGAACGCTCCAGCAGCTCGCGGTCCTCCGGCGGTCCCAGGACGTAGATGCGCGCCCCCGGCCAGCGCAGGTCGGTGCCCGGGCGCAGGAAGCGCGGCGTGCCCCACTGCGAGCAGACGTAGTCCATCTGCTTGGCGGTGCCCGGCGAGTGGGCGCCGAGCAGGTCGGGCGCGCCGTCGTCGTCGAGGCCGACGCTGAAGCCGAGGACGCCGGCGATCGCTGCCGCTTGCTCCGGCTCCTCGTCTTCGAGACGACGGACGGCGGCGGCGAGGGCGCGGCCGGTGCGGCGGCGCTTGAGGCGCAGCTCCTCGGCCAGCTCGTGGCCGCGGTCCTCGGTCCACGCTACCCACACCTCGTCGACGGCGAGGCGGTCGAAGACGTCCTGCGCCCACTGGAAGCCGGAGAGGTGGTCCCAGTGCTCGTGGGTGGCGGCGAGGGCGTGCACGCGCCCCTCGGGGTGCTCGTCGTCGGCGGTGGCGGCGGCGACGTCGCGGGCGATCTCCTGCATGCGCTTCGAGCCGCCGGAGGTGCCGTTGAAGACGCCGCAGTCGACGAGCAGGAAACGCGGGTCGCCGGCCGGCGGGAAGGCGAGCAGGAAGCAGTCGCCGAGGCCGCCGGGGCGGTACATGCGGACGGCGACGGCGCCGTCCGCGACGTGCTCGAGCAGCGCCTCGCGCGACGTGCTCACGGCTGCATCTCCTCCTGCGGCAGGGAGCGGTGGACCAGCGCCAGCGGCTCGCGGCGGCCGGCGGAGGCGCGGGCGTAGAAGCTGCGCACCGGGGTGCCGAAGTAGGTGGCGGCGAGCGAGCTGCCCTGGGCGCCGTCGAGGAAGGCGCGCTGGGCCCCGAGGCGCCGCCCGCTCAGGATGCTCTTGCCGATGGCGTAGCGCACGTCGCCGCTCTCGAGGTCGACGAGCACCGTGCAGCCGCCGCGGAAGACGAAGTCGTAGCGCCCCGGCGGCCTCTTCTTGCCGTCGTGCGACGCCTGGTACTTGGGATTGAGGAAGCCGAAGCGCTTCTGGGTGAGCTCGATCACCAGGTCGGTCTTGGCGTCGCCGTCCGGGCCGACGCGGTGCGCCGGCCGCACCGAGTGGACCTCGATCGCCGGCCGCCCCTT
>CAZLBJ010000634.1:0-2789 GCA_964557755.1 uncultured Thermoanaerobaculia bacterium | reverse complement strand
GGGGAACAGCTCGCTGTTCTTGCACTTTGGAGGGGGGCTCGCTTCGGCTTCCGCGGGCCTCCATCGGCATCGGACTCCGAGGGCTCTTGCGCTTGGCCCGCTCCAGACGTCCCCACCCGAGGAGCACCCGCCCCCGCTCCTCACCGGCGGTACGGCGATCGCTGGGAGTGGGGGAGGGAACGTCAACCCCCAGGTGGCCAGGTCTTCCGACGAGGCCTGAGCCTGTCGAAGGCCGGGGTGCTGCCTACTTCGCGCGTTTGTAGGTGAAGGTGGGGGTGGAGCCGTCGGGCTCCTGGAGCTCGGCGATCAGGGTGTCGGGGTCGGGGCTGCGGTAGGCGAGGCGGACGGTGCCCTCGGGCTTGTCGACCTCCCAGGTGATGCTGCGCTCGCCGGCGGCGACCGGCTCGAAGACCAGCGGCGCCTCCTTCTCCTCCCAGCCGACCAGGCCTGGGCTGAAGTGGCGCAGCAGGAGGCGCGGCCCGTTCGGGCCGGGCTCGACGGTCCAGAACTCGCTGAAGCCGATCCGCGCCGCGCCGGGATCCCCGCCCTCGACGGGCGCCTTCACGAGCCGGAACATGCCGATGATCACGTTGCCCTCCGGCGCGCTCCAGTGCTCCTCGATCGTTGCATCCCCCATCGCCCCGACCCACCGCCCCTCCAACCACCGCAGCTCCGCCACCGCCGACATGGCCGCCGGCTGCGGCTCGATCTCGGATCCATTGGCTTCGAACAAGACCACCAGCGCTATGAGCATTCCGACAAGCAGACAGACCCCGTCTCGCCTCTGTTTCATCGGTTCTCATCCTTGAAGATCTTCTTGCCTTCGATCGATGTCCGATCTCGCCCCGCTTCCACCAGCTCGAGATCCCTCCGGATGGCGACCAGCGCCGACAGGCGCTCCTCCGGGGTCTTGGACTGCCAGAACTCGAGGTCCCAGCGCTCGGCGTCTGCGAAGTCCTTCGCACGGTGGGCGACCATGCGCCGGCGGCGTTCCTGGCTGCGCTCTTCGAGGGTCGACATCACCTGATTCTACCGCGGCGCATGCCCTTGCCCGCGGTAGAGTCCACGCCATGGTGACCTTGCCGCCGCCGGCCGTCCTGGCCGGCCTGTTGCCGGACGAGCCGGCGTGGGTGGACCTGCGGGGGATCCTGCTGTCGGGGCGCTGCGCGGTGTTCGCCGGCGAGGACCCGCGGCAGGGGTTCGTGGCGCGGTCGTGGGACTTCCCGTTCGCTGCCGTCGCCGGACGGCCGGACGCCGATACCGTGCGGCGGACGGTGGCCGACGCCGAGCAGTCCGGGATCACCGAAGCCTGGGCGGAGTGGCACGTACTGGTGCCGCCCGACGCGGCACCCGGCGTCGCGGCGGCGCTGCAGGGGTGGGCGCAGCGGGAGGTGGTGCTGCACCGCTTCGCCGGCGCGCTGCCGGCGTCGCCTGTGCCGCCCGCGGGCAGCGAAGTGCGGCTCTTCCCCGACGGCTCGGCGGCCGGCGGCGTCGACCTCGCCCACCTGCCGGGCGAGCTGGCGCACGAGATGGGCCTCGACTACGTCGCCTCGCGGCCGTTGGCCGCCGCCTTTGCCGACGGACGGGCGGTGGCGTTCTGCTACGCGCCGTTCGTCACCGAGGCGCTGTGGGACGTCGCCGTCGAGACCCTCGAGCCCTACCGCCGCCGCGGCCTCGCCGCCGCCTGCTTCGCGGCGCTCGCCTCCCACCTCGCGACCGGCGGCCGGCGGCCGGTGTGGGGGGCGATGGCGTCGAACGTGCCGTCGATGCGCCTCGCCGCCCGTCTCGGCTTCACGCCCGATACCTCGCTCGTCTCCTTGGCGCGGCCCCGGGAGGGCGCGGCGACACCTTGAGCGACGACGCCAAGCGGCGCCTCGACCGTTTCTGGGACACCAGCCGCGACTACTACGCGCAGGCGCAGGCGGCCAACCCGGAGGCGTCGCCGGAGCGGCGCGTGCTGCTCGGCCACCTGGCCGGCGGCGAGCGGGTGCTCGACCTCGGCGCCGGCTCGTGCGAGAACGCCCTGTGGCTGCCGACGGACTGCCGCTACGTCGGCTTCGACGTGTCGACCGCGGCCCTGGCGATGGCCGGCGAGCTCGGCCGCCCCGGGCTCCGCGTGCGCGGCGACGGCGAGCGCCTGCCGTTCGCCGACGGCGCCTTCGACGCCGTGCTCTCCACCTGGGCGCTCGAGCACTTCCACGACCCGCCGCGCACCCTGCTCGAGGCGGCGCGGGTGACGCGGCCGGGGGGCCTGCTGCTCTTCGTCGGCTCGTCGTGGGACCTGCCGTGGGAGATGCCGCCGAGCCTCGACCCGCGGCGCCGCCCGGCGGTGGCGCTGCGCCGCCTCGGCCGCCAGCTCCGCTCGCTCGCCGACGGCCGCCACCGCTTCGACCGCGTGCGCGAGCCGCGCGTCCTCACCGCGGGCTACGTGCCGGACGCCGACGCGGTGCACGTCGCGCAGTCGCACCTGCTGGTGCGGTTCCTCGCCGCCGCGGGCCTGGAAGTCGTCGAGCACCGCTGCCTGCCGCACCGCCCCGACCCCGGCGGGCCTCGCGGCCTGCTGCGGCGGGTGCTGCGGCGGGTGCCGATGTGGCGGCGCGGCTGGGGGAACGTGCTGATCGTCGCCCGGCGCGGCGCTACGCTCGCCGTGCCGCCGTACGAGCTGCTCGATCTCTGAGCGGCCGCGCGCCGATCGGCGGCGGAGGAACGGCGAGGCGAGAGCTGGCACTGAGGGCGGGCATGACCGGTTTCGCGAAGACGGAGCGGGGGCGGGGGGCGCCGGGCGGGGG
>CAZLBJ010000633.1:0-3836 GCA_964557755.1 uncultured Thermoanaerobaculia bacterium | reverse complement strand
TGCGCACCAGCGCGGCGGCGCGCACCGCGCAGGCGGCTGCCAACGAGATCAAGGCGGTGCTCGACGCCGCCACGGCGGCCGAGGCGGCGGCGGCGGCCGCCGCCAAGGAGGCCGAGGACTTCGGCGAGAACGAGACCCTGGGCCTGGTGCAGCAGGCGGCGGTGCGCGCCGCGACGGCGGCGCAGGCGGCGGCCGACGAGGCGGTGCGGGCGGCGATGGCGGCGCAGCGGGCGGCGCAGACGGTGTTCGACCGCATCAAGGCGCAGGGCGAGGACACCAAGGACCTGCAGACGGCGGTCGACGACGCCAAGGAGGTGGTGACGGCGGCGCGCGAGAACCAGAGGAAGGCCTCCGCCGCCGACTGGGACGCGCAGACGGCGGGCGACCTCGACGGCGCCAAGGCGGCGCTGACCAACGCCTCGGAGGTGGCGGCCGAGGCCTCCGGCATCGCCGGCGGCGCCGAGAAGCCGGCGGCCAAGAACGCCCAGGGCGTCGCCGTCTCGGTGCTCGACGAGACCCTCGCCATCGCCGCCGCGGCGGCCACCGACGCCGGCGAGCTGGCCAGCAAGGCCGAGGGCGAGCCGAAGGAGGGCGAGACCGAGGCCGCCGACAGCGTGGTCGGCGCCGGCATCCAGGCCATCGACAAGGCGATCCAGGCGGCCAAGGACGCCGCGGTGGCGGCCAAGGGCAGCGCCGAGGACGCCACGGGGGCCGCCGATTCGGTGACCTCCGGCGAGCGGGCGCTGGCGGCGCGCGCCGCCAACGGCAGCGTGGTCAAGGCCAGCCAGGGCACTGTCGACGCCATCGAGAGCGCCAAGGCGGTCAAGCTGCAGATCAACCAGGCCAACTCCAAGGCGCTGGCCGCCGGGCCGGGGGCTACGGCCGCCGCCGAGGCGGCCGGCAAGGCGCCGGAGGATCCGCGCGAAGGCGTTTCGCTCGCCCTCGACACGGCGCAGAAGGCGCTCAACGCGGCCGACAACTCGCTCGACGCGGTGCAGTCGGTGCAGAAGGCGGCGACCACCACCTCGCAGGTGTCGGTCGCCGCGTCGAACTCCGCCGACGGCGCCGCCGAGTCGGCCAACGCCGCGGTGCTCGCCAACCAGGAGGCGGTGCAGAACCCGACGCTGATCATCGAGGCGATGAACGAGGGCGTGTGGGGCAACAACCTGCTCGTCAGCCTGGCGGTCGACGGCACCCTCTTCTCGCTCACCGCCAGCGAGCTGGTGAGCGACCGCGGGGTGACCCGCAACCTCGCTTCGGAGAACTACAACCAGCTCACCCTCGACGACGGCAACGCGAAGGGCAAGCCGGCGCTGGCGGTGGTCAACCACGGCTCGCACCTGCTGAACCTGCGCCAGTTCGGGCCGCGCATCGACGGCGCCTACCCGGAGGAGGTCGGCGGCAAGTACCTCGCCGGCGGCGACGACGGCGGCCTGGCCAACGCCGACCAGCTCGCCAAGGCGATGCTCGAGTTCGACAAGATCGAGCCGTCGATCTTCAACATCCTGTGCCTGCCGGCGGTCGCCGACTACGACGACGCCGAGGCCAGCGTCGCCATCTCCCAGGCGCAGGCCTACTGCGCCAAGAAGCGCGCCTTCTTCATCGTCGACATCCCCAAGAAGGTCGACACGGTGGAGAAGATGCTCGGCTGGCTGGACGGTTACGGCAACGCCAAGGCCTACAACATGGGCGTCTACTTCCCGCGCCTGGTGCTGCCCGACCCGCTGGACGACTACCGGCCGCGCAACGTGCCGTCGAGCGGCACCATCGCCGGCGTCTACGCGCGCACCGACACCACGCGCGGCGTGTGGAAGGCGCCGGCCGGCGTCGAGGCGGTGATCCAGGGCGCCGAGGTGGCGTCGAAGATGACCGACGACCAGAACGGCCTGCTCAACCCGCGCGGCGTCAACGCGATGCGTGTGTTTCCGGTCTACGGCAACATCGTGTGGGGCGCGCGCACCCTGGCGGGCGCCGATGCGCTGTCCAGCGAGTACAAGTACGTCAACGTGCGGCGGTTGATGAACTACGTGGAGGAGAGCATCTTCCGCAGCATCAAGTGGGCGGTCTTCGAGCCCAACAACGAGACCCTGTGGGCGAAGGTCCGCCTGCAGATCAACGGCTTCCTCGGCAGCCTGTTCTCCGACGGCGCCTTCCAGGGCGCCACCCCGGGGCAGGCCTACTTCGTGCGCTGCGACGGCACCACCACGACGCCGCTCGACATCGACCTGGGTGTCGTCAACGTGGTCGTCGGCATCGCGCCGAGCAAGCCGGCCGAGTTCGTCGTCCTCCACTTCCAGCAGATCGCCGGCCAGACGGCCTGACCTCCGGCCATCGTCCACCGACCGCAAAGGAGTCACGCATGGCAGATGCACCGAGCTCGATCCGCAGCTCCATCATGGACCCGCTCCTCAACTTCAAGTTCCTGGTGAGCTGGGGACCGTCGGACGGCGGCGACCTGACGGTGGTGGCCGGCGTCAGCAAGATCGGCCCGCTGTCGCGCTCGACCGAGAAGGTCGAGTACCGCGAGGGCGGCGCCCCGACCGGCACGCGCCAGATCCCGGGGCAGACCAAGTACGACGAGATCAGCCTCGAGCGGGGGATCATCCTCGACGTCGCCTTCGAGCAGTGGGCCAACAAGCTCTGGTACTACCAGAACACCGGCACACTGGGGCAGGAGGTGTCGCTGAAGGACTTCCGCAAGACGGTGAAGATCGACCTGTGCAACCAGGCCGGCCAGATCATGCTGAGCTACTACGTGTTCAACTGCTGGCCGTCGAAGTACCAGGCGATGCCCGAGCTCAACGCGCAGGACGGCGCCACCGTGGCGCTGGAGACCCTGACGCTGCAGAACGAGGGCTGGGTGGTGACCTACGCGGTCCAGAACACCGACGGCTACCCGGAGGTGACGCAGCCGACCGCCCCGGTGCTCGCCGGAGTCTCGCCGCCGAGCTAGTAGGCGATGAGACGGCTGTCGTCGCAGCGGGCCATCGAGGCGTGGGAGCGCGGGCAGGGCGCCGGCCCCCACGAGCTGCCGCTGGCCCTGCTGTCCGTGGCGCTGCCCGACGAGGACCGCGAGCGGTTGGCGCGGCTTCCCGTCGGGCAGCGCGACGCGCTCCTGATGCGCCTGCGCGAGACGACGTTCGGGCGCAGCATCGCGGGCTTCGCGCAGTGCCCGCAGTGCGGCGCGAAGCTGCAGTTCGCCATCGACCTCGGCAGCTACGACGTCCAAGGCACGCTGGAGCGCCGCCTGCCGGCGGAGGAGGTGCTGGCGGTCGACGGTTGGGAGGTGCGGTTCCGGCTTCCCGACGGCCGCGACCTGGCGGCGGCGTCGCGTTACCCCGACGAGGGGACGGCGCGGCGGGTGCTGCTGCAGCGCTGCGTCCTGGCGGCGCGGCGCGGCGGCGAGCCGGCGGCGGCGGCCGAGCTGCCGGAGCCGGTGGTGGTGGCGCTCGGCAAGCGCATGGAGGAGCTCGACCCGCTGGCCTGGCTGTCGCTGGCCATCGACTGCGCGCGCTGCGGGCACGAGTGGCTGGTGCTGTTCGACGTCGCGGCCCTCTTCTGGGCCGAGATCGCCGGCAGCGCCGAACGGTTGCTGGACGAGGTGCAGTCCTTGGCGATGGCGTATGGATGGAGTGAGTCGGAGATCTTGGCGATGAGCTCGGCGCGGCGCCGCTTCTACCTGCAGAAGGCGCCGCCCGGCGGCGGCCCGGCGGGCGGCGGCGCGGTCCGGCGCCGCGGCTGAGCCGTCCTGGCGTGATGGTGGTGGCGGTACGGTCGATGGGGGCGATCCGGAAATCATGGCGGACTACCTGACCCGGCTGGCGCGGCGCGCCGTC
>CAZLBJ010000632.1:0-15209 GCA_964557755.1 uncultured Thermoanaerobaculia bacterium | reverse complement strand
GAGGCCGGGAGCGCCGTCGCGGGCCAGCCACCAGGCCGCGCCGGTGGCGGCGGCGGCGGCGAGGACGAACAGCGTCACGCCGCCGAGGCCGACACCGCGGGCGCGTCGGCTCCGGAGGCTGCGGCGGACCACGGGCGGCGGAACCTCAGGCGGCGTGCTGCACCGGCTCGGCGGCGCCGAACAGCACGTCCAGGCCGCGGCGGTAGATCAGCTCGTGCGCCGGCATGTCGCGCTCCTCATAGGAGCGGGTGAAGAAGTCGACCTGCGTGTCCGGCTCGAGCGCCGCGTTCAGCGGCTCGCCGTCGGGCCCGGTGTAGAAGGCGTCGGTGTAGAGCAGGCGGCCGCCGTTGGACAGCTCGGCGAGGTCCTGGCGGCCGGCGTAGCCGAAGGTCTCCTCGCCCACCAGCTCGGCGTCGAGCCGCTGGCGCAGCACCTTCGCCAGCACCTCGGCGGCGGAGAGGGTGCCGCGGTTGACCAGCACCACCAGGCGGCCGCTCCACGCCGCCTCGTCGCCGCCGCGGAAGGTCTCGAGCGTCTGGTCGCGCTTGACCAGCCGGCCCAGCTCGCCGCCGACCAGCAGGCCGGCGACGCCGTAGGCCGCCTCCGCCTCGCCGCCGGCGGTCGAGCGCAGGTCGACGAGCAGGCGGTCGTAGCCCGCCTCGCGGGCCTGCGCCAGGAGCGCCTCGACGCGGCCGACGGTGGCCGGCTCGAAGCGCTGGATGTGCAGCACGCCGGCGGCGACGCCGCCGCGCTCGACCGCTTCCAGCGACGCCAGCGGCGAATCGTAGCCGGTCAGCTCGAACGACACCTGCACCTCCTCGCCGAGGCGCAGCAGCTCCATCTCGACGCGGCTGCCGGGCACGCCGGCCAGCGCCTCCTGGATCTCCCACAGCGGCTGCAGGCGGGTCGACTCGCCGTCGATCTGCGCCACCACGTCGCCGGGCCGCAGCCCCGCCTGGTCGGCCGGGCTGCCGGCGTCGACCGCCACCACGTAGGCGATGCCGCGCTCCTTGAGCAGCGTCACGCCGCTCAGCCGGTTGCCGGTGCGGCGGGCGGCGAGGAACGGCTCCACCTCGCCGGCCGGGATGTAGAGCGAGAAGGGGTCGAGCGCCTCGGTGGTGGCGTCGAGCGCGCCGACCATCAGCGCGTCGAGCTCCGCCGGGTCGACGTAGGCCTGGCGCACCAGCCCCAGCACCTCGGTGAAGGTCGCCAGGTACTTGAACAGCGAGTCGTCGCCCTCGCCGGTCACCGCGTCGGCCAGCCAGGGGCCGCCGACGAGCGAGGTGACGACGAGCAGCGAGACGACGAAGAAGATCAGGCGGCTGCGGCCGGACGTACGGTCTGGGCTACGGCTCATGGACGACCCCCACCACGAAGCGGACGGAACGGACCCGGGAACCCCCGGGCCGCGGCGAAGTTACCATAGACAACCGCCCGCACCGGCCGCGGATTCCAGGCCGGCGGCCGCGGCACGGACCGTCTCACCGCAGCCACCCGGCGGGGTCCTCCGCCCGCTTCTCCACCCGTACCTCGAAGTACAGCTCGCCCGCGGCGCGGCCGAGCGGCTGGCCGAGGGCGACCTCGTCGCCGGCCTCGACGGCGAGCGCCGCGAGTCCCGCGTAGAGGGTGAAGACGCGGCCCGGGTGGTGGACGACGACGGTCGGGCCGTAGCCCTGGAAGGGGGCGGCGTAGAGCACCTTGCCGACGTAGACGGCGGTCACTGGCGACCCCGGCGCGGTGGCCCAGGTGAGGCCGTTGTGCGGCACGCGGGTGCGGTAGCGGGGATCGAGGCGGTGGCCGAAGCCGGCGGTGAGACGGCCGGCGACCGGCGGCTCGAGGACGCCCTTCAGCTCCTGGATCGGGCTGCCGGCCGGGTCGCCGCCGGCGTCGCCGGCCACCAGGTCGAGGAAGCGGCTCATCTTGCGCTCGCGGTCGGCCAGCTCGCCGGCGCGCTCGGCCAGCCGCCGGCGCTCGCCCTCGATGCGCGCCAGCATCGCCGCCTGGCGCTGCCGCGCCGCGGCCAGCCCGCCGCGCCGCGCCTCCTCCTCGGCCACCCAGCGCTCGGCCTCGGTGCGCCGCGCCAGCAACAGGCGGCGCTCCTCCTCCAGCGCGTCGCGGGCGGCGGTGAAGCGCTCGACGGCGCGGGCGTCGCGGCGCGCCAGGTAGCGCAGCATGCGCAGGCCGGCGAGCAGGTCCTGCCCCCGGCTCTCGAGCGACAGCAGCATGCGCAGGTAGCCCTGGGCGCCGAGCCGGTAGAGGCCGCCGAGGCGGCGCGAAAGGTCGCCGCGGGCGGCGGCCAGCGCCGTGCCCAGCCGCTCGACCTCGGCCTCGCTGGCCGCCACTTCGCCGGCCGCCAGCTCGCCCGCCGCGCGCGCCTCGGCGAGCCGCTGCTCCTGGAGCTCGAGCTCGACCTCCAGCGCCTGGAGCTGGCCGGCGACGCCCTCGGCGCGCTGGCGCACCCGCGCCCGGCGCGCCTCGGTCTCGCCGATCTCGCGCCGGAGGCGCGCCAGCTCCTGCTGCCGCGTCTCGGCGGTGCCGGCCGGCAGCGCCGGAGGCGGCACCAGGAGCAGCAGGGAGAGCAGCAGCAGCAGGAGGCCGGCCCGGCGCGGCATGGCGGGATTGTACCCACCGCCGCGGCGGCCGCCGCCGGCCGCTACGGCAGCAGGCTCTCGCCGTCGAGCTCGACCGGCGGCTCGACGCCGTAGAGGTCGAGCACCGTCGCCGGCACGTCCGCCATGTAGGGGTCGGCGGCGTCGAGCGGGCGGTTGGCGAAGAAGATGCCCTTGACCAGCGGCGGGTACACCGAGCAGTGGTCGCCGCTCCAGACGTCGGCGTTGGGCTCGATGAAGGCCTTGGCGACGATCCCCAGGCTGTCCTGCCAGCCCACGCGGTAGCCGCGGCTGTTGGAGAGGAAGAGGTCGGGGATGAGCTGCGGGTCGTAGGTGCCGTACGCCTCGTCGCGGGTGAAGACGTGCGCCACCGGGTGCTCGCCGGTCTCCTCGTGGACGAAGGCCTCCAGGCGCTGCTTGATCTCGGTGACCAGCGCGCGGTACTCCTCGCCCGGCTGCACGATCCCCTGCCCCTCGCGGCCGGCGAGGTTGACGTAGATGTTGCCGAGGCCCATGGCGTAGGCGCGGGTGCGGCTCCAGTCGACGTTGACGAAGAACTCGCCCTGGTCGAAGAGGTCCTCGAGGTTGGCGCGCTCCGGCCCCTCGCCCTCGAGCGCCAGGTAGCCCTCCTGGGCCAGCCAGTGGTTGTAGTTGACCGCCCAGCGCCACGGCGCGAAGCCGTGGTCGGAGACCACCATCAGCATCGCGCCCTCCGGCAGCGTCTCCATCGTGCGGCCGACGATGGCGTCCATGCGCTGGTAGGAGTCGAGGATCGAGCCGCCCCACTGCGCCGCCTCGGCTTCGGTGTAGAGCGGGTGCTCGGGGTCGATGTGGCGGAACATGACGTGCTGCACGCGGTCGGTGAACTCGAAGTAGTGGACCAGCACGTCCCAGTCGCCGCCCTCCTCGAGCGAAGCGAAGAGCATCGCCTCCGAGTCGGCCACCGTCTTCTCGACGTCCTCGAGGAACACCGCTTCGTCGATCGTGCCCTCGCTGATCGACCAGGTGTCGATCGCCCACCCCTGGGTCTTGAAACGGCCGTGGCGGTCGGTGAGGTCGCCGACGAAGCCCGCCGGCGTGGTGATGTCGAGGATCGGCGGCAGCTTCTCCGGGTCGAACTGGATCGGCGACAGGTACAGCCGCACGTCGGGCTCGATCGACAGCAGCCGGAAGCGGCCGATGCCGTTGAGCTTGACCAAGGCGTTGAACGGGAACACCAGCTCCACCCAGTCGCTCCACTCCCCCGGCGCCAGCTCGAGGTGCCGGCCGGAGACGTCGATGCCGAGCTTCGAGCGGTCCTCGGCGACGGTGAGCGTCATCGGGATCTCGATGTACGGCTCGCCCTCGGGGAAGAGCTTGTTCGGCGGCCCCTTGATGCGGGTGGCGATCTCGCCCTGGTTGTCGATCAGCTCGACCACCTCGAGCGCGAAGTCGCCGCCGGCCCTGGGCTGGAAGAACAGCTCGGAGGTGAAGTAGAAGGGCTTGCCGATGCGGAACGAGATGTCCGGCACGCCGAGGCCGGAGAGCAGCTCGCCGTGGGAGAACGGCTCCGGCGGGAAGGTCACCGGCACGCGGATGACGCGCACCCGCCGGCCGGCCTCCCCCAGCATCTCCCAGAAGGTCGCCCCCTGCTGCCGGTTGATCGCCAGCGGGCGCTCGACGGGCAAGAGACCCGTGGCGGCGTAGCCGAGGCCGCCGCCTGCGACGGCGGCCAGCACCAGCGCCACCACCGCCGCCAGCGAGGTGCGCACCTTGAACAGCTTGAGCGCCAGGAAGGCGAGCATCAGCACCGCGGCGCCGGCGGCGAGGCCGACCACCAGGCCGTTGCGCTCGCCCCACAGGAAGGGGATCCGCGTCTCGTAGAAGGCGGCGAAGTCCGGGCGGTAGGTCTCCGTGTCGCGCAGCAGGAAGTCGAAGATCGAGTGGCGGCCGGGGTCGAGGCCGGTCGAGAAGGTCGACCAGGACACCGGAGTCTGCGACGGCACGGTGGTGCGCAGCGGCGCAAAGGTGCCCTCGTCGCGCAGCCGCGCCAGGTTGGGCAGCTCGCCGGCGTCCATCCACTGCGCGGCCATCCCGGCGTCGGCGCCGTCGAAGCCGAGGACGACGAGCTTCGGCGTCTCGCCCTCGGCGGCCTGGGCGGCGGCCGGCAGGGCGGCGGCGAGCCCGAGCAGGGCGGCGAGGGCGAGGGCCAGGGCGAGCTGCGGGCCGAGGACGGGCGTGCGGTGGCGCGGGTTCATCGGTACGTCTTCCTCCCAGGAGTGGAACCGGGCGCCGGCGCTCCCCCGCGCCGGGCCGCGATACGAGTCGCAGATCCTAGCAGAGCCCCCCGCGGCGGCGGGAGGTTTCGCCGCCCGCTCCGGCGTGCTCAAAGGTAGCCGAGGGAGCGCAGGCTCTCCAGGTACTCGCCGGCCTCGGCGGCGTCGCGCCGCGGCTCGCGGCGGGTGCCGAAGCCAGGCAGGCGGGTGGCCGGCGGCGGCAGCGCGCAGCCGGCGGGCGGCGGCGGCAGCTCGGCGCTCTGCGGCAGGCCGAGGGCGCGCAGCAGCGCCGAGGCCACCTGCTCCGGCGCGAGCGTCGCCATACCGGCGGGCGGTCCGCCGCAGCCGCCGGCGCGCCACAGCAGCACCCGCCCCTCGCCGCCGCCGCGGCGCCCGGGGTCGAGCACCAGCGCCACCATCCCCGGACGCTGCACCTCCAGGGCGCGCGCCACCAGGTCGTCGGCGGCGGCGAGCTCGCCGCGCAGCAGGTCGGCGAAGGCGAGGTCGGTCCAGCTCCACGCCGCCGCCGCGATGTCGGGACCGGGCAGGTAGACGGCGGCGGCGCGGGTCTCGGGCGCCAGCGCCGCCAGCAGGGCGTGGCGGTAGAAGCGGTCGGGGGCGAGGACGGTGCCGGCGAGCAGGCCACTGGCGTCGGCCGGCAGCGCCCGCCCCAGCTCGCCGGCGCCGGCGGCGGCGGCGGCTACGGCCAGCTCGCGCACCTCGGCGGCGCGCGCCGCCGGCGCCACGCTGCCGGCGGCGCGGTCGTCGAGGAGCTGGTAGGCGCCGTGCGCCACCACCAGGCCGGGCAGCGGCTCGGCGGGGAACGTCGACCACCAGTTGACCGCCGCCACCGGCGCGCCGCCGCGCGCCGCCAGCTCCCAGACGGTGAAGGCGCGGCGCCGGTTGGCGAGCACCGGGCGGTATTCGGCGAGCCCCAGCGGCACCTCGAAGCGGCTCCAGTAGGGGCGCAGCGGCCCGGAGCGCGCCAGCGGCGTGGCGACGCCGCGCGGCCGGAAGCTGTCGACCGCTGCGACGCCGTGCCGCGGCGCCGGCAGGCCGGTGGCCACCGTGGTCCAGAAGGTGGCCGGCGGGCCGGCGGGGCGGCGGTAGGCGAACAGGCGGCCGCCGTCGTCGAGCAGGCGGGCGGCGGCGGGCAGCGCGCCGGCGGCCAGGAGATAGTCGAGCTCCGCCGGCAGCACGCCGTCGACGCCGACCAGCAGCACCCGCTCCCCCGGCGCCGAGGGCAGCGAAGCGGGCGGCCGCGGTGGCGGCTGGCGCGCGGCGAGGAGCGGCGGCAGCACCAGCAGCACGGCGACGACCAGCATCGCCGCCAGGTTGAAGCGGCGCGACAGGGCGCGGCGCTCCGGCGCCGCCCGCGTCCAGCGCACCGCCAGGGCGAGGAGGCCGGCGTGCACCACCTTGACGACGGCGGCGACCACCAGCGCGGCGACAAGCGCGGCGGCGGCGAGGGCGGCCGGTCCCGCGTGGTCGGCGACCTCGACCAGGCGCGCCACCAGGAGCGCCGCCACCGCGGCGCCGGCGAGGGCGGCGGCGGTCAGCGAC
The DNA here is from genome assembly GCA_964557755.1 of uncultured Thermoanaerobaculia bacterium. Lineage (GTDB taxonomy): Bacteria > Acidobacteriota > Thermoanaerobaculia > Multivoradales > JBCCEF01 > CAZLBJ01. Next base: position 8,782 of record CAZLBJ010000632.1, on the reverse strand, counting down.
AGGGCCTCGATGCGGCGCACCGGGAAGGCGGCGAGCGCCAGCTTGAGCAGCAGCGACAGCAGCAGGAAGGCGAGCCCGGCGGCCAGCGCCGCCGGCGGCAGCAGGTGGAGGAAGAGGGGAAGCAGGTCGAAGGGGGTGGCGGCGAGGTTGCCGTTGACCGTCCCGAGCGCCAGGGCGAGGACCGCCGCCAGCACGACGCCGGCGAGCACCGCCACGCGCAGCGCCGCGACGAGGATGGCGCGGACCGACGCCTGCGGGCGCAGCGCGTCCTGCAAGAGGAAGCGGTCGAAGCGGTCGGAGAGGTAGCCCAGCCGCTTGAGCTCGCTGCGCACCTCGTCGATGTCGTGCCGCGACTCCATGCGGCGACGCTATCAGGGCGTGGGGACGGGGGCGCGCGCCCCTTCCCCCTCGCAGCCTTTCGGCGTAGACTGATCCGCCGGCCTTCCGCACCCCGCTCCACCCACCCTCTCCGGAACGCACCACCATGGGACGCATCTTCGAGACCCGCAAGCACGTCATGTTCGCGCGCTGGGACCGCATGGCGAAGCAGTTCGCGCGCATCAACAAGGACATCGCCATCGCCGTCAAGGCCGGCGGCGCCGACCCGACGGCCAACCCGCAGCTGCGCCGCGTGCTGCAGAACGCGCGCACCGTCAACATGCCGAAGGACAAGGTGGAGGCGGCGCTGCGGCGCGCCGCGGGGCAGGAGGCGGTGGACTACGAGGAGGTGCTCTACGAGGGCTACGCGCCGCACGGCGTGGCGGTGATGATCGAGACCGCCACCGACAACCCGACGCGCACCGTGGCCAACCTGCGCACCCACTTCCGCAAAGGCGGCGGCAACCTCGGCACCGCCGGCAGCGTAGGCTTCCTGTTCCGCCGCGTCGGCACCTTCCGCCTCGACCCGGAGTCCGTGGCCGACGCCGAGGAGCTCGAGCTCGACATGATCGACCACGGGCTCGAGGAGATGGGCGAGGGCAGCGGCGAGAAGGACGAGCCGCAGCTCGTCCTGCGCTGCGCCTTCCACGACTTCGGCACCCTGCAGAAGGCGCTCGAGGACCGCGGCGTGACGCCGCTCTCCGCCGAGCCCGAGTACCTCCCCACCACCCCCACCGAGCTGCCCGAGGACGCCGCCACCGAGGTCCTCGGCCTGATCGACAAGCTCGAGCAGGACGACGACGTCCAGAAGGTGTTCCACACCCTCGCCTGAGCGCGCCTCCTACCCCAGCTCCGCGAGGATCGGCCCGACCGCCTTGAGCGCCAGTGCCGCCAGGGTGAGCGTCGGATTGGCGGTGGTGACGGTGGGGAAGTTGCCGCTCCCCAGCATGAACAGGTTCGGGTGGTCCCAGGAGCGTTGGTCGGGGTCGAGCACCGAGTCGCACGCCGCGCCGCCCATCACCGTGGTCCCCACCACGTGGCCGGAGCCGAAGTACTGGAAGCCCTCCGGCACGCCGCCCGCCGACGCCGGCAGGTTGGTCACCTTGGGGTCCTTGAGCTCCGGCGGCAGCGCCTCGAAGATCCGGCGCCACTCCGGCTGCACACCGAACCAGGTCGGGTTCTGCACCGGGCCGTCGGGGCCGGTGACCCGGCGCGGGTTCTCGGTGTAGTTGCGCACGCCCATGCGCTGGTAGATCTGGCGCGCGAAGATCTCGGCGTAGACGAAGCCGAGCTTGGTGTAGTCGGAGAGGTCGTAGTGGATCTCGGGCCGCGGCAGCCCGAGGCCGTCGGTGAGGCTCTCGGACAGGGTGACGCGGTTGGCCGGGTCCGCCGTCTGCTCGACCAGGAAGCCCATCCGCCACTGGCGCGGGAAGACGTCGTTGAGCGTCGCCACCAGCTCGTCGCCGAAGAGCACCCGCCGGCCCGGGTTGAGCTGGCTGGCGTTGGTGCCGGTGACGAAGTCGGCCACCGTCGTCCACGGGTCGCCGGCCGAGAAGTTCCACCCCTCGTTGCCGATCTCCACCCGCCAGGCCGCCCGCTGGGCGCGGAACGGCCCGTCGCGCAGCGACTCGATGCCGCTGGTCGACAGCGGCCCCCGGTAGCCGTAGGCCTTGGCGTCGAACAGCGACCAGCTCAGGTAGAGGGGATGGTCCATCAGGTTGCGGCCGACCAGGCCGCTCGCGTTGGCCACGCCGTCCGCGAGACCGGCCTGGTCGCCGCGGCGCGACATCAACAGCAGCTTCGGCGTCTCGATGGCGTGGGCGGCGAGCACGAACACCGTGCCGGTGGCGGTCCCGGCGGTGGTGCGGATCGGCCCGCCGCCGTCCTCTTCCCAGCACTGGTACTCGACGCCGGTCACGCGGCCGTCCTCGCCCACCACCACCCGCGTCGCCACCGCCTGGGAGATCAGGTCCACGCGGCCGGTGTTCAGCGCCTCGGAGAGGGTGACCGTAGCGTCGTACTTCGCCTGGATCGGGCAGATCGGGATGCAGTTGGTGTTGCCGGCGCAGGTGCGGCGGCTGCCCTGCGGCTGGCTGTTGCGGCCCTGGGGGGTCGGCGTGACCACCGTCTCCATCCCCTCGAAGCCCACGTAGCCGCTCTTGCCGTCGACCGCCGCGGCCACCGCGTCGTCGACCAGCGACTTGGGGATGCCCTGCATCGGGTACTGGTAGCCGGGGGGCGCGTAGCGCAGTCCGATCGGGCCGAGCTCCTGCTCCTGCACCGCGGCGTCGGCGGCGACGCCGATCTGCTGCTCCGCCTCGTTGTAGTAGGGCAGGAGCGCGTCGACGCCGAACGGCCAGTCGCGCTCGACGCCGTAGACCGTCTTCATCCTGAAGTCGTTCTCGAGGAAGCGGAGGCTGGTGCCGAGCCAGTGCCAGGTGGTGCCGCCGGCGACCCGCTCGTAGGTGCTGGCGAAGGGGTGCGGCCCCTTCTGGAGGAGGTAGCTGACCGCGGGGTCGTAGACGTAGCCGTCCGGGTCCTTCACCTTCTCCGGCCAGCCGGGCACGATGTTCGAGGGGAAGGTGTCGGCGACGGTGGCGCGCGGCGTCGCTTCCTTCGCCGGCTGCGAGCCGGTGAGCGGCGGGTAGGGCGACTCCGGCGTCTTCGCCGCCGCCAGGTAGAAGTTCTCTAGGTAGCGCTCGCGGTTGGTCGGCGGCGTCTGCGGCCCCGCTTCGAGGATCAGCACCCGCTTGCCGGCCTCCGCCAGCTTCTTCGCCACCAGCGTGCCGGCGATGCCGGCGCCGACGACGACCACGTCGTAGCCGCCGTCGCTCACGGCGCACCTCCCTCGCTCGCCAGCTCGTCGCCGCTCACCAGCCGCGCCGGGCTCTGCCCTCCCTTGCCCTGGCCGGTGGCGTTGACCGGCGCACCGCGGAGGAGCGCCGGCGCGGCCGGCGCGGCCGCCTCCGCCTCCGGCGCGGCCGCCTCCGCCGGCACCGTGCGGCCAGTGAAGGCGGACAGCGGCGGCGGCGGGTCGGCCCAGTAGCCGTAGCTCCAGGTGCTGTAGCCCATGGCGTGGCTCTGCATCGACTTCCACGCCAGTCCGCGCACGTAGGCCTGGTCGCTGGCCACGCTGCCGCCCGGGTCGCTGTCGTCGATCGGGTACCAGTAGCCGAGGTACCAGAGGCGGATCACCGACTGCGCCGTCGCCACCCGGTCGTCGGGTTGCTCGGCGCCGCCGAGGCCGAGGAGCTGGTCGCCGATCGACCGGCGCTCGGCGGCGCTCATCCCGGACACCGGCTTGCCGCCGGACAGCTCGGCGTACTGGGCGAGGAGCGCGTCGAAGCTGCCGCCGGCTCCCTTCCGCGCCGTGGCGAAGAGCGTCGCCGCGAGGTTCACCGGGTCGAGGCTCGGGGCGATGGCGTCGGCGGCGAAGCCGGTGAGCAGCGCCGACATCTGGACGAAGTCGTCGATCGCGGTAGCGCCGGCGGCATCGGGGGTCCCGTCGGTCATCAGTTCGCCCTTTCGAGGAGATAGGTGAAGTCGGAGAAGCTGTTCTGCCCCGCCGCCATGGTGGCGTTCTGGTGGCAGTGGATGCAGCTCGACGAGGCCTGCGGCACGGTGCCCTGGAGGTAGGTCTCGAGCGTGGTGTTGGCGAGGAAGGCCGGCGCCGGTGCGCCGGTCTCGTCGATCGGGTTGAGCGGGTTGCACCAGTCGTTGGCGGCGCTCGGGTCGGGCTCGGCCGAGCCGCTGGCATCGGTGGGCCACTGCGTGGAGACGAGCTCGTAGTGCTGCCACACGGTGCCGCCCAGCAGGCCCTGCACCGCGGCGTTGAGCTGCTCGGTCGCCGCGGTCAGCGGAATCTGGCGCACCACCTGGCTCTTGCCCGCGTTCGCTTCGACCGGCTGGTCGTGCGGGTTCCACGGCTCCGGCGGCGTCACGTTCACCGCGTTGCAGTCGGCGCAGTCGGGCTGGAAGAAGTTGAAGCGCTGCCCCGCCGCCGGCCGCTCGCCGCGGCTCGGCGCGTTGTCCACCTGCTCGAAGGTCGACCACAGCCACTGCGGATCGCTCTGCGTCTTGGTGACGACGTGGAGGCCGACGAGGCCGAGGAGCTGGCGCTGGCAGCTCTCCGGGTCGTCTCCCACCGCCGGCGTGTAGACCAGGGCCTCGGCGGTGTGGAAGCGGGAGGGGTCGTCCCCCGCCTCGACGTCGAGCACCTTCCACGCCGCCTTGACCATCACCGCGCCCTGCTGCCCGGCCTGGGGGCAGGTCTTGCCCGCCGGATCGCCGTCGCAGCCGCACGGGAACTCGACCCGCCGGCCGGCCTCGGAGAAGCGCCGCTGGCCGTCCTGGCTGTACAGGCCGTTCTCCCAGACGTACTGGTACATCGGCTGGTTGACGGTGATGCCGAAGCGGGCGTAGCGGCCGTGGACGTCGATCAGCGGGCCGGAGTTGAACGGCTCGAGCGCCGCCTCGAGGAGCGGCTGCTTGCCGATCATCGCCAGCACCGGCTCGCCGCCCCGCCCGACGCCCTCGCAGGCCGCCGGAATCGACTCGGGCGGCGGCGGCGCGCCGGCCTTCCATTCCGGCGGCCGGGCGCCGCCGGGCAGGAAGAGGTCGCTCTCGTCGGGCCACTCCTCCCACACCGTGTCGTTGTCGCCGCCGCGGTCGCCGAAGGCGCCGGTGGGCGAGTGGGCGAGGGCCAGGAAGACGTTCCACGAGAAGACGTCGAAGTCGCACTGCAGGGCGTCGAGGCCTAAGCTCGTCTGGTTGCTCGGGAAGGTCGGCGTCTTCGGTAAGGTGGCGCTCACCGTCACCGGCTGGTCGGCGCCGCCGCAGTCGACCTCGACCGACCCGCCGCCGGCGGCCGTGCCGGGCGGCGGCGCGGCGGGAGGCGCGCCAGGGGGGCTGCCGGCACCGAGGCCGCCGCAGGCCAGCGCCGCCAGGGCGGCCGCGGCCGCCAGCACCGTCGCGTACGGTCCGCAGTACCGTCTCCTCTTCGGCTTGGCTCTCATCGCTCTCCTCGGCTCGATTCGATGGAAGGAAGGCTCACCACCGGGTGGCGGCGCGCCTGGAAGTGTTACGAGCGGCCCGAACCGGCCCCCGCCGCCGGGCCGATCAGGGCCTTGCCTCCAGCACGACCGTTAATTAGACTTCATAACCGAAGTTTGAATAACGCGCGCCGCTATTCAGCTCGGGTGACTAACGGCCGGAGGCCAGATGCTGCGAGGAGAGACCGGGCGGTACGAGGTGACCAGCGCCGGGGGGGAGCAGGTGCGGGCATTCGTGCCGGCGCCGCTGCCGCCCCGCCCGCCGTTGGCGCTCGACGATCTGCAGCAGGACCTGGAGGCGGCGGTGCTGGCCGTCGGGCGGCTCGACGGCGTGGCCGCGCTGCTGCCCGACAAGACGCTGTTCCTCTACGCCTACGTGCGCAAGGAGGCCGTGCTCTCGTCGCAGATCGAGGGTACCCAGTCGTCGCTCTCGGACCTGCTGCTGTTCGAGATCGACGAGGCGCCCGGGGTGCCGCTCGACGACGTGGTCGAGGTGTCGAACTACGTCGCGGCGCTGGAGCACGGGCTGGCGCGGCTGCGCGAAGGTTTCCCGCTGTCGAACCGGCTGATCCGCGAGATCCACGCGGTCCTCCTCTCGCGTGGGCGCGGCAGCGGCAAGGAGCCGGGGGAGTTCCGCCGCAGCCAGAACTGGATCGGCGGCAGCCGCCCTGGCACCGCCGCCTTCGTCCCGCCACCGCACACCGAAGTCGCGGACGCCATGGCGGCCCTGGAGCGCTTCCTCCACGCCGAGGAGGGCCTTCCCGTGCTCGTCCGCGCGGCGCTCGCCCACGTGCAGTTCGAGACGATCCACCCGTTCCTCGACGGCAACGGCCGCGTCGGAAGGCTGCTGATCACCCTCGTCCTCTGCCAGGCGGGGGTGCTGCGCGAGCCGCTCCTCTACCTCAGCTTGTACCTCAAGCAGCACCGGCCCCTGTACTACGACCTCCTCGACCGCGTCCGCCGCGACGGCGACTGGGAGGCGTGGCTCGCCTTCTTCCTGGAAGGAGTGCGGCAGACCTCGGAAGGCGCCGTGGCGACGGCGCGGCGGCTGGCGGAGCTCTTCGCGGACGACCGCAGCCGCATCGAGGCCACCGGCCGGCGCGCCGGCTCGGCGCTGCGGGTCCACGAGGCGCTCAAGGGGCGGCCGATCCTGTCGATGCCCGAGGTGTGCCGCCGCACCGGGCTGTCGTTTCCCGCCGCCTCCGCCGCCATGACGCTCCTGGAGAACGAGATGGCCGTGGCCCGCGAGCTGACCGGCCGGCGGCGGGACCGCCTCTATGCCTACGACCGCTACCTCGCGATCCTCGGCGAGGGCACCGAGGCGCTCTGATACCGGCGCCCTACCGCCCGCGCCGCTGGACGAAGCCGGCGAGCTGGCGGAGGGGGTCGGCGGCGCGGCCGAGGGGCTCCAGCGAAGCGATGGCGAAGGCGAGGAGCTCGTCGGCGAGGACGGCGGCGCCGTCGACGCCGAGGAGCGAGACGAAGGTCACCTTGCCGGCGTCCTGGCCGACGTCCTTGCCGGCCTCCTCCACCGTCGCCGTGGCGTCCACCAGGTCGTCGGAGATCTGGAAGGCGAGGCCGAGGTTCTTGGCGTAGCGGGTGATCAGCTCGAGGTCGCGGCGGCGGACGTTCGCGGCCATGGCGCCGAGCTCGCCGGCGGCGATGAACAGGGCGCCGGTCTTGTGGCTGTGGATGTACTCGAGGCGCTCGAGGTCGAGGTCCGCCGGGCCGCTCTCGAGGTCGAGCGCCTGGCCGCCGATCAAGCCGTCGCTGCCCACCGCCTGCGCCAGGTGGTGCACCAGGTCCTCGGCGCTGTAGCGGCGCAGCGGCAGGCCCTGGGCGCCCTCGGCGACCACCGCGTAGGCGCGGTTCAGGAGGCCGAGGCCGGCGAGCTGGGCGGTGGCCTCGCCGAACTCGCGGTGCACCGTGGGGCGGCCGCGGCGCAGCGCCGCGTCGTCCATCGCCGGCAGGTCGTCGAAGATCAGCGAGCAGGCGTGCACCATCTCGACCGCGCACGCGAGGTCGAGCACCGCCGCCGAGCGCTGCCCGAACATCTCGGCGACGGCCAGCGCCAGCGCCGGCCGCAGCCGCTTGCCCGGGCTGGTGAGGGCGTAGAGCATCGCCCGGTGCACCCGCTCCGGCCGCTCGGCGGCGGGCGGCAGCAGCTCGGGCAGGCGCTGGTTCACCCGCTCGTTCAGGCGGGAGAGCCGGCCCTCCAGGGCCTCCGCCCGCCGGCGCGGCGTCGGCAGGGGCATCGGTCGCTAGTAGGAGGCGACCGCCTCGTCCTCGTCGTCGTAGACCTCGAAGACGGTGATGAGCTGGGTGATCTGCAGGATGTCGCTGATCTTCGGCGGCAGCTTGAGGAGCTTCAGCTTGCCGCCGCGGTTGTTGACCGAGGTGAAGGCCGCCACCAGCTCGCCGATGCCCGACGAGTCCATGGTGCCGACGCCGCTCATGTCGATGAGGATCTTCTTGTGGCCCGCCTCGAGCTGCTCGAGCACCGCCTCGCGCAGCGCCACGTCGCCCACCCCGATGGTGATCTTGCCCTTCGGCTCGAGGATGGTGACGCCATCCCGCTCCCGCGTGGAAATCTTCATCTAGTCTCCTCCTGAATTCGCATCCTGCACCGGCTGCTGGGAGCCGGCGCCCGAGTCCGTCGTGTCGAAAACCCGTTTGTGCAGGGTCACCACCGTGCCGCCCCCCGGGCGGCCCTCGTAGCGCACCTGGTCCATGAAGCTCTGCATGTAGAAGAGGCCGCGGCCGCTGGGGCGCAGCAGGTTCTCCGGCGACAGCGGATCGCCCACCGCCTCCGGGTCGAAGCCCTCGCCCTGGTCGGCAATGCGCAGCACCACCGCGTCGCCGTCGACCGCCATCTCGATCTCGACGCTCTTCTCCGTCGCCTCGCGGTTGCCGTGCTTGATGGCGTTGGCCACCGCCTCGCGGGCGGCGAGGTCGACCCAGTGGCGGGCGTCCTCGGCGAGACCGAGGCGTTCGAGCGTGTCGTTGAGGATGACCTGGACGAGCTCGATGTTCTCGACGCGGCTGTCGATGGTGAGGCGGAACTGGAGCTGGTCGCGTGCCATCGTCTCGCCTCGTTCCAAGACGGGCCAGTCTAGCAGAGGGGGCGGGGGTTCACGGCGCGGCGGCGGCCAGCGTCTCCATGGCCAGCGGCACCAGCACCAGGAGCTGCACGCCGTCGAACACCGCGTGAGCGGTGGCGGCGGCCCACACGCTGCCGCGGCTCTTCGCCAGCCAGGCGTAGGTCAGGCTGAGCAGCGTCACGCCGACCAGCATGAACGGCTCGCCGTAGGTCCAGTGGGCGAGCACGAAGAGCAGCGTCGACAACGCGATGC
>CAZLBJ010000631.1:0-4419 GCA_964557755.1 uncultured Thermoanaerobaculia bacterium | reverse complement strand
GCCGCGGACCGCAAGGCCGTCCTCCCCCTCGCCCCGGACGACGACCGCCTGGCCTTCGCCGGCCGCGAGCTCTACTGGCTGCCGGCCACCGGCGTAGGGAGCTCCGAGCTCGACTGGAAGGCGGTCGACCGCCTCCTCGGCACCGTCACCATCCGCACCCAGCGCACCCTGCAGCGCATGGCCGCCAAGTTTTTCTGAACCCCGCGCCGATCGCTCAGTAGCAGCCGCGGTAAGCCACCGGCGCGGCGCCGTCGCCGGCCGCCCCTGCCTCCGCCAGCCCCGCCGCCGCCATCACCGTGCGGAACAGCTCCGGCTGGCGCTGCCGGATGCCGTGGAAGCAGTACGGGTCGGCGTGGACGCCGCCGCCGCACACCCGCGACATCGAGGTGCAGCCGCCGCGGCACTGCTCGGCCCAGGCGCAGCCGCGGCACTGCGGCCCCATCTGCTCGAGCGAGAAGGCGCGCGTGTAGGGGAAGGCCCCGTCGCGGAACCACAGCTCCCAGAGGTCGGCGTCGCGCAGGCTGCCCTCGGTGAGGTCGTCGGGCATGGTCAGGCAGCCCTTGACCCGGCCGTCGCTGGTGATGCCGACCGAGAAGAGCCCCGCCGGGCAGCCGCGCCACGGCGGCTCGGCGAGGTCGAGCTCGGTGTAGTAGCCCAGGCTGTCGGCCGGCACGACGTGCAGGCCGCGCTCCTGCGCCGCCGCCCGCCGGCCGCGGAAGAAGGCGCCGAGCTCGAGGTATTGGCGCGGCGACAGGTGCAGGTCGGTGTTCTCCTCGCTGCGCCCCTGCGGCAGGTTCGGCTGGAGCTGCCAGCTCTCGACGCCCACCGACACCAGCAGGGCCAGGAGATCCGGCAGCTCGGCGAGGTTGCGGGGGTTGACGGCGGTGAGGACGCCGACCTTCAGCCCCGCCGCGTGCAGGCGCTCGATCGCCGCCAGCACGCGCCGGTAGAGGCCGCGCATCTGGCGCTGGTGGTCGTGCGTTTCCTCGAGGCCGTCGAGGCTCACCCCGACCGTCTCGATGCCGGCGTCGCGGATCTGCTGGATCACTTTCGGCACCAGCGGCGAGCCGTTGGTGACGATGCGGGTGGCGATGCCGTGCTCGGCGGCGCGCTCGGCGATGCGCGGCCAGTCGGGGCGCAGCAGCGGCTCGCCGCCGGTGAAGTGGACCTCGCGGACGAGGAGGGCCGGGAACTGGTCGACGAGGTCGAGGGCCTCCTCGGTGGTCAGCTCGTCCGGCCGCGGCAGCCCGGCCGCGGAGGCGCAGTGGCGACAGCACAGATTGCAGGCGAGGGTCAGCTCCCAACCGACGACGTGGGGGAACCCTTCGAAGCTCACGGCACACCTCCTTCCGGCCCCGGCCTCGACGGCCGGGCTGCCCGGTGTCCCGCCCGTCACTTGGCCTGGCGGGCGTAGTTCTGCAGCGCGATGTAGTCGCCGGCGCGCAGCACGATCTCGCGCCCGGCCAGGTAGTCGTCGGCGACGTTCATGACGACCGAGCGCAGCGCCTCGGGCGCCTCGCCGGTCTCCAGGTACTGCTCGACGTGGGTGCCGAGCGTCTTGAAGAAACGCTCGTCCGGCTTCACCTCGACGGTGTCCGCCAGGTGCTCGGAGACGCGATCGAGGATGACCAGGTAGTACACCCAGATGCGGCGGTCCAGGATCGTCTCGCGCCGCAGCCAGATGGGACGGAAGACACGACCGTTCGACACGTGCACCTCCCTCTGTGGCTCGTCGAAGAGAGTCCCTGGCTCCACGCGGCCCGTGCCGGGCCGGCTCCATCCCGTCCTTCGCGTCTCTTCGACGTCGGTGGATTCCTTCGGCGGGAGGACTTCCCCTGAGTAGCAGGCCGGCGGCGCCGACCGCCACCTCCCGCCGTGCGGGGAGGGCAGCCACCCGGGCGGGCGGCGGCGCCGGCGCCGGAGCCTAGGCGCGCACCGCCGGAAGCTCCGGGCGGGTGTGCAGCAGGCCGTCGGGGTCGTAGCGGCGCTTGAGCTCGAGCAGGCGGTCGTAGCTGTCGCCGAAGGCGTCGCGCAGGCGCTCGGCGGGGTCGTCCTCGGTGAGGAAGTTGACGTAGGTGCCGCCGGTCGAGAACGGCAGCAGGCGCTGCCAGGCGCGGCGCGTCCAGTCGACGTGGCGCTCCGTCTCCGCGGCGTCGGTCCAGCTCGTCGCCAGGTTGACGATGAACTCCGCCTCGCGGTTGCGCGCCGCCGCGCCGCCGGGCGGCGGCTCGCTGGCGGCGCCGCCGAGGCGCATCACCAGGACGGCGGACAGCGGCGACGACAGCCCGCCGCCCCAGGCCGGCAGCTCGGCGAGCAGGCCGTCGGAGAGCTCCGCCAGGTACTCGGACTTCCAGTAGTAGCGCCGGCCGGGCGGCTGCGTGGCGTCGAGCATCCCCTGCACCGCGGTGTAGGGGCGCGGGCCGAGGTTGTCGGCCGCCGGCTCGCCGAGCTCGGCCAGCGGCGCCAGCACCTGCCGCCCCTCCTCCACCGGCCCGGCCCAGCAGAAGCCGAGGCCGGCGACCGGCCGGCCGTGCAGCGCCGGCGGGATCCACGGCGCCGGCGGCGCGAAGCGCAGCAGCATCAGCATTCCGAGCTCCGGCGGCGCCTCGGCGGCGAAGCGGCGGAAGAAGCGGGCCACCTCCGGCGTGCGCTCCGCCGGGAACAGGCGCAGGCCGCCGTACACCTGCGGCCCCACCGGCTGGGCGCGGTACTCGAACGAGGTGACGACGCCGAAGTTGCCGCCACCGCCGCGCAGCGCCCACAGCAGCTCCTCGTCGCCGCCGGGCCCGGCCACCACCACCTCGCCGTCGAGCGTCGCCACGTCGGCCGACAGCAGGTGGTCGCAGGTCAGCCCTTGGCGGCGCGTCAGCCAGCCGAAGCCGCCGCCGAGGGTGAGGCCGGCGATGCCGGTGGTCGACACGATGCCCGCCGGCACCGCCAGGCCGAAGAGCTGCGTCTCGCGGTCGACGTCCATCCAGCGCGCGCCGGCCTGCGCCCGCACCGTGCGCGCCGCCGGGTCGACGCGCACGCCGCGCAGGCCGGAGAGGTCGATCACCAGGCCGCCGTCGCACAGCGCGCCGCCGGCGATGTTGTGGCCGCCGGAGCGCACCGACACGCGCAGGCCACGGCGCTTCGCCAGCCTCAGCGTGCGCACCACGTCGGCGGTGCCGGCGCAGCGCACCACCAGCGCCGGCCGCGGCTCGACGGCGGCGTTCCACAGGGTGCAGGCGTCCTGGTAGACGGGCTCGCCGGGCAGCGCCACCTGGCCGCCCAACTCGCCCGCCAGCCCGGCCAGCTCGGCGGCGGACAGCGTGGCCGTGCCGCCCGCCGGGGTCCGCAAGTCGACGTCTTGCATCGCGGTCGTCTCCTCGTCTCGGTCGACGTCTCGTGTCTCGGTTCGACGTACAGACTGCCGCGCGCGGCCGCCGGCGGCAAGTACCGGCCGGCGACGGACCTCGGGCTGCGGAACGCCCCTGAGCGGCTTCAGCGCGCCGATCCCTTCTACAGTTCCGAGCGGGGGAACAGGAACGGGTCCTGGAGGACGGGACCGTCGTCGCACAAGGTCACCACTCCAAGGTCCTCGACGAGGCTCCGCAGGGCCTCGAGGTTGGTGGCGTCGAGGTCCGGAGGTGCCTGGTGGTCGCCCCGGTAGTGGGCGGCGCTCCATTCGAGGAGGTTGCGCACCGTGCGCCCGCCGTCCGCTTCGTGGAAGATCCAGGTCTGCACAGGATCCAGGGTGGCCGTGACGTTGCCGTCGCCGTCCACGACGTCGATGCGGGACCCGTCGTGCCAGTCCCATCGGGAACAACGGGCGACGTATTTGTCCATCCAGGGATGGGTCCGTCGCAGCTCTCCGCCTCTTTCGTCCATCTCGGCCCTCGGATCCCTCGCTCTAGGCAAGCTTGAAATGCGTGACCTGGAGCGTATCGCCCCCCGTCTTGACCACGCCAATCTCGCAGTTCGTGTCCGCGTTGTCCACGGTCCTTGCCACCGCCTCGCCCGCACCCAGGTCGGGCGGCGTCTTCATGTACACGGAGATCCTCACCATGGCGTTGAAGTCGAACCGCCCGCTGCGCGTCTCTGCCGCTTCCGTGAAGTTGTGGCCGTTGGCATCGACCGCGGCGGTGATCAGCGCGGCGTTCGCGACAAAGGTTCGGCTCCCGTATTCGTTGGTCGCGCGCGTTTGCTGGGTGTCGGCAGGCTCCACGTGCTTGGAGCGTGTCGCCGCCGACAGGGTGGAGGCTGCCGCCGTACCGCGGATCGTCATCCGCTGCACCCTCGCCGGTCCCACGGACGGCGTGGCGCGTCCCCAGACCGGGACCGCCTGGACCCGGCTCTCCGCCGGCGTCGAAGAGGACTTGCTGGAGCTCAGGATCATCCCGACCGATGGTCCCAGGTGGCTCCGCCGGAGCGCGGTCT
>CAZLBJ010000630.1:0-13789 GCA_964557755.1 uncultured Thermoanaerobaculia bacterium | reverse complement strand
GGATCGGCGTCCGCGGCTACCTCGCCGCCGACGAGGCTTTCCCGCGCATGCGCGCTCTGCTCAGGATCATCACCGGTGGGGGTTATCGTGGCCTCCTCCTCCTCGTGGACGAGCTCGAGCTGGTGCGACGCTTCCCCCAGGCACGTCAACGGGAGCGAGCGTACGAGACGCTGCGGCTGTTGATCGACGAGTGCGGCGAGAACGGCTTGCCCGGCTGCCTCCTGGTCGCTACCGGCACCGACCAGCTCTTCGAAGACGAACGCTACGGACTCGCCAGCTATCGAGCGCTGGCCCTACGTGTCTCGCCGCCGCAGGCGGCGCATACGAAGGTGAGCGTTCGCCAGCCGATCCTCGCCCTGGAGGCCCTGGACTCCGCCCGCCTGCTCCAGGTGGCCTTGCGAGCGAGGGAGATCCACGGTCAGGCCTACGCCTGGCCCGCCTCCGATCGGGTTCCGCGTTCGGTGCTGGAACGCATGGTCGAAGAGTGGACGGTCTTCGGGGAGGGCCTTACCGAACGTCTCCCCAGGCCCTTCCTGCGGGAGGTCGTGCACCTGCTCGACCTCTGCCAGGAGCGTCCTGAAGTCCCTGCCGAGGACTACCTGCGGAGCCCGGCAGACCCGTCGTCCTTCGCGGAATCGGTGCTCGGCGCCCTCGAGCCGTAAGCAAGCGTCTTGTCGGTGCCGACGACACAGGAGGTCCTCCCGCGGCTGCATCCTGGCCTGCAGCGCTGGTTGCGGCACGAAGCAGGCTGGCCGGACCTTTCGCCGGTGCAGAGAGCTGCCATCCCGGCGATCCTCCACGGCCAGGATTGCCTCGTCGAGGCGCCGACCGCCGGCGGCAAGACCGAGGCGGTCCTCTTCCCGGCCCTCAGCCGCGCAGCGGAAGCGCGAGAGCGCGAGCCGGCGAGAGCCGTGCGGATCCTCTATCTCGCTCCGCTCCGTGCACTCCTCAACAACCTGGAGGGACGAGGGGAGAAGTACGCCGAGCTCTGCGGACTGCGAGCATTCAAGTGGCACGGTGACGTCGGGCAGAAGGAGAAAGTAGCGGCGTTCCGAGACCCGCCCGATCTCCTGATGACCACTCCTGAGTCCATGGAAGCCATGCTCCTGCGCAAGGCCGACTGGCAGGCGATGTTCTCCGCCTTGAGCACGGTCATCATCGACGAGGCCCACAACTTCGCCGCGGGCGAGCGGGGGGGCCACCTGCTCTGCCTCCTGGAACGGCTGACCGAGGCGACCCGCAGCCCCGTCCAACGAATCGCCCTCTCGGCCACCGTAGGGAATCCCGAAGCGATGCTCCGTTGGCTGGCGGGCGGCCAGCGTCCAACCGGAGTTCGGATCTCCATGCCGGCTACGAAGCCGGTAGAACGCGACTTCCGGGTCCACTTCTTCGACGAAGCGGCCGACACCGAGGAGACGCCGGCGAACGAGCGCGCTGCCTTCCGGCGCTTCTCGACTCTCTGGCGGTTGGTGGCCGGAGAAGCCGGCGGCGGCTCCCGTTCCTTGGTCTTCGTCGGCTCGAGGCGGCGTGCCGAGGAGTTGGCCAAGGCGTTCGGTCGAGCCAACGAAGGACTCCCGCTGGCGCGCCGGCTGAACGTCAGCACCCATCACTCCGCGGTCAGCCGCTTCTTCCGCGAGGAGGCGGAGCGACTGATCCAGGTGGCGTCCGAGGACGGGCTGCACGCCATCCTCAGCACCTCGACGCTGGAGCTGGGAATCGACATCGGCGAGCTGCGCCAGGTGATCCAGATGGATTCCCTGGCGAGTCCGAGCTCCTTTCTTCAACGGGTCGGGAGGACCGGGCGGCGACCGGGAAAGCCCCAGCTGTTCAGAGGTCTGACCAGCGAGGTAGAGCACCTCCTGCTCCAGACGGCCACCGTCAGCCTCGGCATGCAGGGCCGTTCCGAGGCGCTCCGGCTGCCTCGCCGTGCCTTTCACCTGCTCGCGCACCAGCTCCTGTGCCTCTCCCTACAGACGTTCGGCATCTCCCCATCGCGAGCCTGGGAGATCCTCCGCAACGCCCACTGCTTCTCCGGCGTCAGCCGCCAGGAGCTCGACGAGCTCCTCGGTCACATGATGCGGGAGGACTACTTGCGACTCGTCGACGGCCTGATCGTGGTCGGCGAAGCTGCGGAGAAGATCTTCCTCCATTCCAACTGGCGCCGACTCTTCGCCGTCTTCGATTCTGCACCCTTGTACGAGGTCGTCCACGGCCGGCTGCCCATCGGTACGCTCGACGCGAAGTTCGTCGAGAGCCTGGAGGAACCCTTCCACTTCGTCCTCGGCGGCAGGCTGTGGCGTAGCGACCACGTCGATCCGAACGCCAAGCTGGTCCATGCCAGTCCGTCCCGTGAAGGCCATGTTCCAGCATGGGTCAACTTCGGCGGACCCGACGTTCCTTTCGAAACTGCCCAGGAGGTCGGCCGCCTGCTTCACGAGTCCGAGCCGCCGGTTTTCCTGGATGAGCCTGCCCGCCACGTCTTCGCCGGACTTCAGAGAGGGCACGGCGGAGGTGAGTGGCTACCGGGGCGGATCACATGGCGAGTCTCCGCCAGCGGTACGGCCCGCCTCACGACCTTTGCCGGAGACCGTATCAATCGCACCCTGGCGCGTCTGTTGACTCTGGAGGGTGCCGGCAAGGCGACAGCGAGCTACATGGAGGTCGAGGCCAAGAAACAGCCGCCGGACCCGGATTCGATGAGGGCAACCGTTCAGCTGGTCTTGACCGACCTGCACTCTGGACGCTGGCGCGATCCCGACTCACTAGCCCGAGCACTGGAGGCGGACCAGACTCTCTGGCCCTTCTCTCCCTTCGCGCGGTGCCTTCCAGGTGCACTTTGGGCTGCGGCGCTGGTGGAGCAGACACTGGATTCGGAAGGGCTCGTGAACCTGGCGTAAAGCTCGTGCCGTCATCCTCGCGCCTTCCGCTCCTGCGCCAGCCGCCGCACGTGCTCTCCCTCCCATTCTCGGCGGGCGGCGTTGGCCTCTTCAATGGTCCGGTACTTGTGGACCCCGCGGCGAATGGGGGATGGCGGCGACAAGCGGAGGGAGAAGGTCCAGAGGGCTCGGATGCGCTTCGTCAGCCGTGGGTCGTCCGGGTCCCAGGCGAGGGCGCGTCGCGCTTCGGCGAAGGTCCGGAACTTCTGGACGGGCATCGCTCAGTCCCCCTCGAGCTGGTAGAGGTCCCGGAGGCGAGCCGCGTCGTCCTGGTCGAGTGGCCGCACCGTGTCCCGTTTCATCCACACCAGGGTCGCTGGAGTGGCGAGCCGCACAGGGACGCCGTTGAACTCCTCCTCGGTGAACTCCAGGTCGTCGAAGCGGACGGCCGTTCCGAGCCGGGACAGTAGATCGACGTAGAACTCGTCGTCGGGTGGGCCGTAGCGGATCGTCGGGTAGTCGCCCGCCAGGTCCTCCACCGAGATGTCGTCGATGCTCGGATCGTCCCACACTGCGCGGAGTGCGCGCTTCAGCCGCTCGACGTTGTCCGCCTCCGGGCGCACGAAGAGGTCGATGTCTTGCGTCGCGCGGGGAATGCCGCGGAGGTTGAGGGCCACGCCCCCGACCAGGACGTACTCCACCCCCTCGCGATGCAACTCGGAAAGCAGGGCTAGGAAGCGCGGTAGGTGGTCCATCGGAGGCTCGAAAGCAGCCTAGCACGGGGGTTCTGCGACCGCCTCCACCACCTCCCGTAGCCGCGCCAATCCGTCCACTAATCGTGGCGACGGCCGCCCCAGGTACGCCTCGGGGATCAGGTGGACGCGCTCCTCGCGGACGAACGGCAGGTCCCGCCACGCCGGGTTGCCGAGCACCACGTCCGGCCGCACCTTCTCCGGCGCCACGCCGCACCACGACAGCACCATGGCGTCCGGGGCGATCTCCCGCACCTCCTCGTCGCTGAGGGGGCGGCTCTTGACCTCCTCGCCGTGCAGCGGGTTCTCCCCGCCGGCCAGGTGAATCAGCTCGTCGACCCAGGAGAGGCGGCCCGGGGCGATGACGGGCTTGGGCCACCACTGGACGAGGATCTTCGGCCGCCGCGTGCCCTCCGGCACGGACCGGGGCGCCAGCGCCGCCTCCATCTCGGCCACCACCGCCTCGCCGCGCTCCACCACGCCCAGCCGCCGCGCCACGTCGCGCACGTCGGCCACCACGTCCGCCAGGCTCACCGGCTCCGACGCCACGTAGGGCAGGCCCGCCCTCTCCAGCCCTTCCACCACCTTCTCGTGGCCCGGCACGGTGAGCGACGCCAGCACCAGGTCGGGCGCCAGCGCCGCCACCGCCTCGACGTCGACCTCCAGGTCCGGTCCCACCCGCGCCAGCCCCGCCACCACCCCCGGCGGAAAGTCCGAGTGGTCGTCCACCCCCACCAGCAGGCCCTCGCAGCCGAGGGCGCAGACGATCTCCGTGTTCGAGCAGGTCAACGAGACGACGCGCACGCCCTCATAGTAGTCCCTCCACCCATTCCCTGCAGTTGACCCTCGCTCAACCGCAGACCGACCGGTGTGAGGGCGGGGAGTGTCGCCGGTCCGGGGGCCAGAGCGCTCGCGCGCGGTCGGTGCTGCGCCGAGATCGCCGCAGGGAGGCGGGGTGGGTGGGCGAGGTGGGCGGGCGGGCTGCTTCGGGAGCATGCACCGACCGAATCCGGGGGCGAAGCGTAGCGAGCCCCCGGCGCGCCTCGCGGCGGCCCCCGGACCGGCGACACTCCCCGCCCCCGCACCACCGCCGGCCGCACCACGACCCTGCCGCCCCCGGGGTTGACTCAGGCGACGTCCATCCCGCCGGCCGCCTACTCCACTCCCCTACCGGCTACCCCGTCACCGCCCCTCGTACTTCCAAGCCTCCCCCAGCTTGCGTGCCACGCGGTCCTGCAGCCAGTGGGCGTCCCACCACTCCTTCGGCTCCACCGCCTGGCCGTGCAGGAACAAGCCGAAGTGGAGGTGGTCGCCGCCGGCGAGGCCGGTCTGGCCGGTGCGGCCGACCGACTGGCCGCGCTCCACGCGGTCGCCCTCCTCGACGCCGATCGACGAAAGATGGCCGTACAGCGACATCAGCCCGTAGCCGTGGTCGATCACCACCGCGTTGCCGTAGATCCCGAAGTACTCGGCCACCATCACGATGCCCGAGTTGGCCGCCGGGATGGTGTCGCGCTGCGTGCTCGCCAGGTCGTAGCCGAGGTGGAACGCCTCGTCCACCTTCTCGCCGTCGAGGAAGTAGTTGCGGTGGGTGGCGAAGCCGGCCATCACCGCGGCGTTCGGCATCGGCAGGAACGGGCGGGTCCACAGGAACTCCTTCTGCGTCCGCTTCGCCAGCTCGTCGACGCGCGCGCGGTTCTGCTCGCGCAGCTCGCCGTTGATGTAGAGGTAGTTCTCCAGCAAACCGCCCTGGTCCGGGAAGCCGGGGGTGTTGGAGATGATCTCCGGCACCACGCGGCTCATGAACTGCTCGCTGAGCTCGATCTCGCCCAGCAGCGGCGCGCGCGGTACGAAGCGGTCGATGAAGGTGACCTCGGCGCGGTTGCCCACCTCGTCCTCGGCGACCAGCTTGATCCCGCCGCCTTCGCCCAAGTCGTAGGGGATGGCGAAGAAGGCGAAGCGCTGCGTCCCGATGCCGCCGGGCAGCGGGTAGCCGGGGAACCACTGGTCGCCGGCCACGACGCCGCTGCGCACCGCGCTGTCGCCGACGCTGTAGACCACCACCTCCGCGCCGCCCTGGGTGACGTAGTGCTTGTCCGACTGCACGCCGAGGGCCGGCGGCGTCAGGCGCACCGGCAGGGTGACCTCCTCCACCGCCGGGTCGGGGCTGCGCAGCCAGGCGCGGGGGCGATCGGCGACGACGCGCAGGGTGGCGTCGCCCTGGGTGAGGTTCTCCACCGTCTCGCGGCCCACCGCGAGCTCGATCGTCGCCTCGTCGCCGCCGCCGCCCCACAGCTTCCAGGCCGGCGACGGCCGATACTCCTCCTCGTGCAGCACCACCACCCGCTCGCCCTGCTGCAGCTCGACGCGCACCGGGCCGAGGCCGCGCGAGCCGGGATCGAGGCGCACGACGACCGGCGTGCGGGCGCCGATGCCAGGCCGCTCCGGCTCGATCGACACCTCCGGCTCGCCGCCGGCGCGGAACAGCATCAGGACCAGCAGCACCAGCACGAGGAGGCCGAGGAGGAGCAGCAGCGCGCGCACGGCGCAGCCGAGGTTCGATCCGCGCGGGCTGTCTTCCCCGAGGGTCATGGATGTGCGTGCCACGTGGTACCTCCTCCGGTCTGCCGGGTCGTCCGGCGTGTCTACGGGTTCAGCGAATCCAAGGGGTTCAGGGGATCCAGGGGGTTCAGTGGATCCAGGAGCGCGGCTCGCCGGCCTCGCGCGCCGCCGCCGCACGCGCCGCGGCGGCGTCCTCGTCCTCCCAGCGCGCCATCAGCTCGGCGTCGCGCCGGCGGCGCCGGCGGAAGGCCAGGAGCGCCAGCAGGGTGACGCCGATCCACAGCACCGTCGAGCTGCCGAGCAGCGGCACCCAGCGGTGCCAGAAGGTCTGGCGGCGCCAGAAGCGCTCCTCGGCGGCGGCCAGCGGCTCGCCGGTGGCAGCCGCGAAGGCGTCCTCCAGCGGGCGGCCGGCGGCGAGGCCGGCCAGCAGGTCGCCGGTCACCCGCGGACCGTGGCGGCGCAGCAGGTGGTTGACGAAGCCTCCGGACACCGCGTAGGCGCGGCGCACCTCGGAGCTGGAGCCGCGGAACAGCCGGTCGACCCGGGCCAGCGGCACGGCGCCGCCGCGCGCCACGTCGAGCGCGAAGCGGCCGCGGTCCTCCAGGCCCCAGCGGTCGCCGGCGGTCATCGCGATGCCCTCGTGCAGCCAGCGCGGCACCGGCCGGCCGCCGGCGGCGCGGTTGACCAGCACGTGCGCCACCTCGTGCTGCAACAGCTCCTCCAGCGAGTCGTACGGGTAGGCGCCGGCGCGCGCCGGGAAGACGACGATCGGCCCGTCGGTACCCGACGCGTACCCCGCCACCCACGGCGGCGCCCGGCGCGCGAGGTCGGAGCGCTCCGAGGCCACCACGACGCGGATCGGCCGCCCCGGCGTGTCGAGGCCGGTGAGACGCATGGCGCCGGCCAGGCGCACCGGGTCGATGGCCTCGAGGCGGCGGATCGAGTCCTGGGTGTCGGGGTCGCCCTGGTAGACCAGGCGCGGGGCCGGGGGCAGGTCGGCGGCAACCGCAGGCAGTGTCGTCAGCGCCAGCACGAGGCCGACGGCCAACAGATCGACCAGGGGAAAAAAGCGGCGGGTCCGGCGGCGCGGGACCGGGGCGGCCGACGTGGCGCGGAGCGCCTCGCCCTCCGCCCGTCCGCCCTCCTTCGTCGAGGGGTTCGGCCGCTGGCTGTACCCCGGTACCGTTCGGCGCGACATGCCCGGCATCATACCCACCGCCCGCCGGCGATCCGCCGGCGTGGCGCGGCCTTCTCCGGGCGCGTCGTGCCGCACTCGTCTCGTAGCTCCATCCCACGTCCGCCAACGAAGTGCAGCTTTGATGCCGGCCCCTCCGCTCAACCTCCGCTGCCCACGCTCTGGCCGCCGTCGACGTACATCACGGCGCCAGTGGTGAAGCCGGCCGCGGGGCTGGCGAGGTAGACGGCCATGCCGGTCAGCTCCCCGGGCTGGCCGAAGCGGCCGAGGGGGATCGCGCCCAGGGCGCGGCGGGAGATCTGCGGGTCCTCGGTGAGCGCCTGGCTGAAGCGCGTCTCGATCAGGCCGGGCGCGATGGCGTTGACGCGGATGCCGTCGCCCGCCAGCTCGGCGGCCAGCACCTTGGTCAGCATCAGCACCGCCGCCTTGCTGACGCTGTAGACGCCGAGGCCGTGGTGCGGCACGCTGCCGGCGATCGACGCGACGTTGACGATGGCGCCGCCGCCCCGCCGGCGCATCGACGGCACCGCCGCCCGCGCCATGTGGAAGTAGCCCTTGACGTTGACCTCGAAGGTCTTGTCCCAGTGGCTGTCGTCGGCGCTGAGGAGCGGGCCGAAGTGCGGGTTGGTGGCGGCGTTGTTGACCAGCACGTCGACGCCGCCCCACTCGCCCTCGACGCGCTCGAACAGGGCGCCGATGGCCTCGACGTCGCCGGTGTGGCAAGCTATGGCCAAGGCTTCCCCACCGGCGGCACCCACCTCCTCGGCCACCTGGTCGAGGGCGGGCTGCTTGCGGCTGGTCAGCACCACCTTGGCGCCGTGGCGGGCATAGGCGAGGGCGATGGCGCGCCCGATGCCGCGCGAGGCGCCGGTGACGACGGCCACTTGGCCGGTGAGGTCGAACACGGGGGCGGGCTGGCGGGAGTCGGTCATGGGTCCCCTCTCGGACGTCCAATCGCCGTATCGACGCGACGGCGCGGCCGTCGCCGGAAAGGAGACTCTACATGGCAACCGTGCGCAACTTCGGCATGATCCTCCTCGGCATCTGGCTGATCCTGCACGGGCTGGTCAGCCTCGCCGGCCTCACCTTCGCGGGCTTGCCGATCATCCTCGGCATCCTGGCGCTGGTGGCGGGCATCTTCATCCTGCTGGGGAGGTAGCGGCCGGCGCGTCCACCGCCTCGGCGGCGACCACGTAGCGCAGCGGGCCGCCGGGGTGGAGGGCGTCGAACGGCCAGCAGGTGACCAGCGTCAGCCGGTCGCCGCCGGCGGCGAGCACCGAGGTGTCGCGGTGGTCGACGACGGCGGCGCCGGTCACCCGGTAGCGGCGCAGCCGGCCGGCCGGGTCCTCCACCGCCACCTCGTCGCCCGGGTGCAGGCGGGCGAGGGCGCGGAAGTGGGTGTCGCGGTGGCCGGCGAGCACCACGTGCCCCGCCTCGCCGGGCCGCGCGCTGCCGTCGAGGTGCCCCGGCGCGAAGGCCAGCGTGCGGCCGCTGGCGCCGGCCAGCACCACCATCGGCGCCCGCCCCGGCAGCGTCAGCCGCGCCACCGGCCAGGTGTCCGCCCACGGCCACGGCCGCGCCGCAGCCGAGCCCTCTGCTGCGCCCCGCCGCACCTCCTGCCAGGCCTGCTCGAGGAGGACCTGCGCCAGGACCGCCTTGGCGGGGATCCACAGCGCGTGGACCGTGACACCGATCCCGACCGTAGCGAACAGAACGACGAGGAGCAAAACCAGGCGGGGCCGGCGGCGCGCCCGCCGCCGCCGGCTTTCCCCTTGCTGATCTGTTTCTTCCGTCTCCCGGCCCACCGGCCACGGCGGCTCGGCCGGCCACGGGCCGGCCGGCGGCCACCGCGGCCAGGCCGCCGCCGGCTGCGAGCGCAGGGTGGTCATGTCCGGGCTCCGGCCGCGGGCTCGTCGCGGACGGCCGCCAGGCGCCGGCGCGGCCTCGACCCGGCGAACAGCAGCAGGGCCAGCCCCAGCACCGCGAGGCCGGAGAGGAGGTGCGCCGGCCAGGCGGTGGCGCCCATCGGCAGCGCCCCGGGCGGCACCCAGCCGGCGGGCGTCGCCAGCGGCTGGCGGTGGGCGCCGAGGGCCTCGCCGGCGGGACGGCTGGGGGTGACGTCCACCGCCACCAGGCTGGTGTACTGCGATACCAGGTGGTGGGCCAGCGCCACCTCCACCACCGCCTTGCGCACCTCGGCGGGGTCGGCGCCGCTGGCCACGCTGGCCATCAGGCCGGCGATCTTGCGCTGCGCCCAGAGCTGGCGCACGCCGGTACTGGGGCCGCCGCCGGCGTCGGTGGCGCGCACCAGCGGCACCGTCTCGCTCCAGAAGGCGCCGTCGCGGCGGCCGCGGACCTCCACCGACTCGCCCGGGTACAGGGTGCGGGCGGCGACCACCAGCGGCTCGCCGGCGTAGAGTTCGCCCAGCCGCTGCGGCCACACCTCGGCGCCCGGGTCCTCCCACACCACCTCGAGGTCGGTGACCACCGGCCCGGCCAGCTTGGCGGCCAGCCGCTCGACCTTGAACGCCACCTCAGACGGGTCGCCGATGAAGGTGTACGTGCCGCGCCCCTCCTCCGCCGCGCGCTGCATGAACCAGGCGTTGGGGGCGGCGCCGATGCCGACCGTGAACAAGCGCGTCTCGCCGAGGTTGGCGGCGATGAAGGCGAACAGCTCCGCCTCGTTGCCCACCGCGCCGTCGGTGAGGAAGATCACCTGCTTGACGCTGCGCGCACCTCCCGAGCGATAGCCCCGCGGCTCCTCGAGGGCGGCGGCGAGGGCGGGCAGCATGTTGGTGCCGCCCTCGGCTGCGAGCGACGCCACCCACTGCCGGGCCTTGTCCACCGCCTCGCCGGTGGCCATCAGGCTGTCGGGGAAGAGGGCCTGCGCGCCGTCGCTGAAAGCGATGACGTTGAAGCTGTCGCGCGGGCCCAGGCCGTCGAGGACCGCGCCCAGCGCCTGCTTCGCCTGCTCGATCGAGGCGCCGGACATCGAGCCGGAGACGTCGAGGACGAACACCAGCTCGCGGTCGAGCGGCACCCAGCCGGCGGACCCGTCCTCCGGCGGCAGCACCATCAGCAGGGCGTAGCTGTCGCCGCCGTGCTCCTCGTGGAACAGCGCCGCCCGCGGCTCGGCGCCGCGCCGCGGCGCCCACACCAGCTCGAAGTCGCGGTCGGCGTCGGCGGCGCCGTGCGCCAGCGTCACGCGGTAGCGGTGGCCGGCGAGCGGCGCCACGTCAACCGCGTGGTACGGCGCCTCCAGGTAGTCGAGCGGGAAGCCGGCGTCGACGACCACCGCGAAGGTGACCGGGAACGCCGGCGCCCGCAGGCCCTCGGCCTGCGCCGGGCCGCCGGCCACCGCGCCCACCGTCTGCCGCACGACGTTGGCGGCGAGGGCGACGCCGCGGGTGAGCACCCCGGGCTGCTGCTGGGCCGGGGTCTGGCGCGGCGGCGGCAGCGGGTCGCCCGCCGAAGCGAGCAGCGGCGGCTCGATCGCCAGCTCCGGTGCCGCCCGCGTCTCGCCCGGGAAGTAGCGCGGGTTGACCACCGTCGGGAAGCGCAGCGCCATCTCGCCCTGGTCCCAGCGCACCGGCTGCTGCATCTCGAGCACCACCTCGACCGCCTCGCCGGGGCCGACGTTGGCCACCCGGGTCGAGAAGACGTTCGGCCGGTGGCGCTCGACCAGCGTCGCCTTCTTCCCCTCCGCCTTCGCCGTCTCGTAGACCTGCCGCGCTTCGGCCTTCTCCTTGACCTGGCCTTCGAGGATGCGGTCGCCGACCACCATGCGGAGCTGGTCGACGGCGGCCTCGTCGGGCAGCGGGAAGAGGTAGAGGCCCTCCATCCAGGTGTCGCCGGGGTTGGCGAAGCGCTGCGTCACGCGGGCGCGCGCCACCAGACCGGTGACCTGGATCTCGACCTCCGCGGAGACCAGGTGGGCGGGGCGGTAGCCGTCCTCGGTGCCCCACAGCAGGCCCGCCCACTCGACGTCCTCGAGGGCGACGACGGGGCCGAGGCCGATGTTGACTTCAGGGCCGAGGTCGGCGGTGCAGTCGTCGAGGGGCAACGGCGCCTCGTCGAGGGTCTGGGCGCCGGCCACCGCGGCCAGCGCCAGGATCGCCGCCCCCGCCAGGAAGGCCCACACCAGGGCCAGGACGATGCCTCCCCAGGGGGCGGCTTCGATGTGCTGCTGCTCGGCTCGCGGTCTCATGGTCGTCCTCATGGTCGTCTCCTTGGGTTGCTCCAGCTCGCGACCATGAGACCGCCCGGACCCGCCGCCGCTCCGGCGCGCTCGCGGCGCAGTGCAGGCACATCGTGACGAGACTGTGGCAAGGCGCCGAACGTGGCGGCGGGGTGGCGCCGCGGGGGCGCGGCCGCCGCATTCGTTGCCGCGGCCGGCCGCCTCCGCTAGATTGGCCGCATGAGCGCGTCCGGCACGGCCTCCAAGGGCAGCATCGCCCTCGTCGACGACGAGGAGAACATCCGCGAGACGGTGGGCTTCGCGCTGCGCCGCGAGGGCTACGAGGTGCGCAGCTTCGCCGACGGTGCGGAGGCGTGGGCCGCCTTCGCGCCCGGCGGCCAGCCCGACCCGGCGCACCTGCCCGACCTCGCGGTGCTCGACATCCTGATGCCGCGCATGGACGGCCTCGAGCTGTGCCGCCGCCTGCGCGGCGCCTCCGAGACGATGCCGATCGTCTTCCTCACCTCCAAGGACGAGGAGCTCGACCGCGTCCTCGGCCTCGAGCTCGGCGCCGACGACTACCTGTGCAAGCCGTTCTCGATGCGCGAGCTGATCGCCCGCGTCAAGGTGCTGTTCCGCCGCTTGGCGCTGCTCGAGGCGGCCGGCGGCGGCGAGGGCGAGGAGCTGCTGCGGGTGGGCGACCTCGAGCTCGACCTCGACCGCTACCAGGCGCGCTGGCAGGGCCGGCCGCTGGGGCTCACCGTCACCGAGTTCCTCATCCTGCGCGCCCTGGCGCGGCGGCCGGGGCACGTCAAGACGCGCGAGCAGCTCATCCAGGAGGGCTACCCGCACGACACCTACGTCTCCGACCGCACCATCGACAGCCACGTCAAGCGGATGCGCAAGAAGCTCGAGGCCGCCGACCCGCGGCTCGACGGCATCGAGACCGTCTACGGCCTCGGCTACCGCTGGCGCGAGGAGACCGATTGAGCGATCCGCGCGCCGGCGGGCGCCTGTCCCACGCCCTGTCGCGCATCTGGATCCGCCTGCTCGCCTTCAACGTCCTGCTCGTCTTCCTGCCCGCCGCCGGCCTGCTCTACCTCGACACCTACGAGCGGCAGCTCCTCGCCGCGCAGGAGCGGGCGATGGTGCAGCAGGGGCGGGTGCTGGCGGCGGCGCTTTCCGGCCGCGGCGGGCTCGACGCCGCCGCCGCGCAGCGCACGATGGTGGCGCTCAACCGGCGCCTCGAGGCGCGGCTGCGGGTGCTCGACCGCTTCGGCCGCGTGGTGGCCGACTCCGCCGCCCTCGGACCGCGCCGCGAGCCGCCGGCGGCGCCCGCCGCCGCGGCGCCGCGCGAGACGCGCCTCTACCGGCTCGGCCAGGCCCTCCACCGCCAGTGGCGGCGCCTGCGGCCGCCGCCGGACCTGCCGCCGGCCCGCACCGGCCTCTACACCGCCGCCAGCCCCGATCGGCCGCTCACCGGCCCCGCCGTGCGCGAGGCCCTGGCGGGCCGCTACGGCGCCGACGTGCGCGTCGCGTCCGACGGCGGCGGCGACGTCACCCTGCTGCACAGCGCCATCCCGGTGCTCGGCGGCGTGCGCGGCGCCGACGCCGCCGGCCGCGTGGTCGGCGCCGTGCTGGTGTCGCAGTCGACCGAGCGCGTCCTCGAGTCGGTGTCGGCGGTGCGCCTCGGCGTCTTCCAGGTGATCCTGGCGTCGATCGCCGCCGCCGTCCTCCTCACCGTGCTGCTCGCCACCACCATCGCCCGGCCGCTCGCCCGGCTGCGCGACGAGGCGCAGTCGCTCGTCGACCGCCGCGGCCGGCTGACCGGCGAGTTCGGCGGCTCGCGCAAGCACGACGAGATCGGCGAGCTGGCGCGCGCCCTGGAGCAGCTCACCCGCCGGCTGCGCCACCACCTGGGCGCCACGGAGGCGTTCGCGTCCGACGTGTCGCACGAGCTCAAGAACCCGCTGGCGTCGATCCGCAGCGCCGCCGAGATGCTGCCGGAGGCGGGGACCGCCGAGGAGCGGCGGCGCTTCGAGGGCATCGTGCTGCGCGAGGTGGCGCGCCTCGAGGGCCTGCTCACCGCCATGCGCGAGGTCGGCTCGATCGACGCCCAGATGGAGAGCGAGCCGGCGCGCCCGGTGGTGCTCGGCGAGCTGGTCGAGGCGGTGGTCGAGGGCTACCGGGTGCGCGGCCGCCGGGGCTCGAAGGGCGGCGGCTCGCA
>CAZLBJ010000629.1:0-11426 GCA_964557755.1 uncultured Thermoanaerobaculia bacterium | reverse complement strand
GGCGCGACGGCCAGTTGCCGATGCCCCCGGCGCCGGCGGCGGCCTTGCGCACCGCCTCCTCGATGCGCTGCGGGTCGCGGGTGAAGTCGGTGTAGACCTTCAGGCTGCGGTCGTAGCCAAGCACCGCCACCCAGTCGGCCGGAGCCAGCCCGGTTCGCGCCCAGTCGGCGGCGTCGCGGCCGGCCTGGAGCTGGCGCTGCACGAGGTTGACGCCGACGTCCGACTGGTGCTTGCGCTGGTCGTCGAAGAAGAGGATGAAGTAGCGGTCCTCCGGCAGGCGGTCGACCTCGACGCCCTTCTGGGCCATCTCGGCGGCGGTCTCCTCGGGGACGCTGGAGCTGTAGAAGGTGACGCTCCGGAGGTCGACCGGCTCGCCGTCCTCGACGACGCGGAAGTCCTCCGGCTCGAGGCCGACGATGACCTGCCCGTCGCGGTTGGTGACGATGACGTCGAGCAGCACCTCGGAGATCTCGAGCTCCTCGCCGAACTCGCCCTCCGGCTCCTGCGCAGCGTCTTGCGCGACGGCGGCGGGCGCCGCGGCCAGCAGGACGGCGACGACGGCGGTGAAGCGGATCAGGGTCTTCATGGTCTTTCCTCTCGCTTGAGTGCGGACGGCATTCTTCAGGTGAGAATGGAGCAAGGGGTGAGCCAGGTCGGTGCGAGACGCAGGCGGACGAGCGAAGATGGGCTCGGTGCAAGGGGATTTCGCGGGCTCGGGCCGATCCTGGCGTGCGGCGCGAACGGCTCGGCGAGGGAGGATGACGTCCCTCGGAGGGGACGATTGCGCCTCGTCTGGAACTTCCTGCCGCGGAGCCCGTTGTAGCGAGCATGAGGTCCATTCTCCTCGCCGTCGCCCTGCTCGCCACCGCCTGCGCCTCGTTGCCGGCGGCTCCGCCCGCCGACCCGCTGGCCCCGTTCGTCGCGGCGCTGCGCACCGAGGGGCGCGACCCGGGCGCCTACGTCGCCGAGCGGCTGGCCGACCACGACCTGCTGATCTTCGACGACGGCATCCACTCCGCCGCCGAGCCGTTCGACTTCTACCGCTCGCTGCTCACCGACACCGCGGTCGTCGAGCGTCTCGACGCCGTCTTCCTCGAGGTGGTGCCGCTCAACCGGCAGCCGGCCCTCGACGCCTACCTGGCGGCGGAGGACGACGACCCCAGCCTGCTGTGGCCGGCCTTCCAGGACGACACCGGCGGCCTGGGCCTCGCCTACGCGACCTACTTCGAGCTGCTGCGCGCCGTGCGCGAGGCGAACGCCGCGCGGCGGCGGCCGGGGGAACCGATCCGCGTCGTCGCGGTGAGCAACCCGACCTGGTGGAGCGAGGTGCGGACGACGCGCGACGTCGAGCTCTTCCGCCGCGGCCTGCTCGGCCGCGACTACGACATGTACCGGGTGATCCTCGAGGAGATGGACGGCTTCGCGGGCGGCAGGAAGGGGATCTTCCTCACCAATACCCGCCACGCGTACAAGGACGTGCGCCGCGCCGACGGCACGCCGTTCTGGAACACGGGCACCTTCTTCCACCGCTGGCACCAGGGCAAGACCTGGTCGCTGCGCATCCACAACGCGGCGCTGTTCATCGAAAGCGAGCTGC
Organism: uncultured Thermoanaerobaculia bacterium; assembly: GCA_964557755.1. Taxonomy (GTDB): domain Bacteria; phylum Acidobacteriota; class Thermoanaerobaculia; order Multivoradales; family JBCCEF01; genus CAZLBJ01. The sequence goes on along the minus strand of CAZLBJ010000629.1, from coordinate 9,829 downwards.
CGGCGGGCGAGGGGGTGGCGACCACCGAAGGGCTCGGGCGCTACCGCTACCGCTGGGGCCGCATGGCCGGCGGCCTGTGGGACTCTGCCTTCGCCGCCCTCGGCGACCGCCCGGTCGCGGTCCCCCTCACCGGCAACGCCTTCGGCCGCACCCCCTACGTCGGCAACCACATGCATCAGGCCGCCCCCGGCCAGACCATGGCCGACGCCTACGACGCGCTGATCTTCCTCGCACCGCTCGACACCTACCACCAGACGGCGCTGGTCGGCGACCTCTACACCCAGGAGTTCCGCCAGGAGGCCGCCCGCCGCTTCGCCCTCCTCTTCCCCGGCGAGGCGGGAGAAGCGCAGCTCGCGGCCGAGGGTGTCGCAACAGTGGAGGAACTCTTGGCCGCCATGGCGGAAGGCGCTCCCCGCGAGCCCCTCGCCGTCGTCCAGGACCTCGGCCCGATCGACGCCTGGAAGCGAGTCCCCTGAAGCTCAAGGTCCTTCGTCGGCGAGCGCGTGAAGAGCGGCAAACGGTTCCCGTCCGCCGTTTCCGAGGAACAGGGCGCGCAGCGGGTCCGCGGCGGCGTCGCGGATGAAGGCCGCAGTCCGCGCCTGGCGTGACACACTGCCGATGTTCTTGACGATCCGGTATTTCACCGCCGGCTCGGAGAGATCCACGACCAGCGTCGAGCCTCCGCGGAAGAGGTGAGCCGGCGTCCCGTCCTTCTTCGACGCACGCACCTTCCTCGTCTGGGTGAGCGCCACGATCACGTGCGGGACGTGCCGTCCGTCGGCCCGGACATGCATCGAACGGTGCAGCGCGTGCACCTCGAGGCTGCGTTCGCCGGGATCGAAGCCGAGCTCCTTTGCGAACGCCGGGACCGCCTTGAAGGCGTTCGCGAGCCTTCCCTTGAGTTCGCGCCGGGTCTTGCGTGTCTCGTGGAAGAGGCTCTCGCGGTCGCCGAGAAAGAAGCACGAGTCGGCGTACCGCTTCAGGCTCTCGACGATGCCTTCGTACTCCTTCCAGATCGCCTTGCGGTCGTTCGCGGGGAAGTCCGCCGGATCGAGCCCGCGCCACCGCAACGTGTCGACGGAGAGCGTGCGGGGTGTGTCGGCCGTCGGATCCTGCAGGTCGAGCGGATAGATGCCCCGGCGCCGGAACGCTTCGACGAGGGCGACCCGGTAATCGAACCGGTCGTCACGCAACAGGTCGAAGTCGGCGGTGACCAGAGCACGCAGGTACTCGAAGAAGGTGACGTCGACGGGCGGCACGTAGTCGAGGGCGCGGATGCACATCTTGAGCACATGGCGTGCCGACTTCGTTGCCTCGGCCGCCAGGCGGCGCACCAAGTCCGGGTGGATGGCGCCGGCCGGCAACTCCCCCGTGCCACCGGTGTAGATCCGCAAGAGGTCGGCGATGCGCGAGTTGTAGATGGCGATGAAGGCGTCGAACACGGCGGCGACGAGGATCGCGCCCCGCGAGTGCGGCTTGAGCCGACGCTGGAGTTCGAGGGGGTCGGGTTGGCTGCGTTTCCAGATGCCGTCTTCGACAGTGCCGATGGCGTCGCGAAGCGCGCCGCGCCCGCCGCTCGCGCGACCGAACTGGACGGCGAGGCTGCCGAGGATCGACTCCGCTTCGACGTTGCCGCGGGTGCGGGCGATCTCGTGCTCCAGAATTTCTGGAAGGGTGAAGTGCTGCAGGAGTGCGACGATGTCCGCAAAGGCCTCGTGCAGGGCGAGTACGTCCACGTTCGACGGCTCTCGGAAGCGGCGGTGGATGCCGTCGAGGATCGCGTGGGTGGTCTCGTGGGCGATGATGTCGTGCGACAGGCACGAGTAGACGCGGCTCCCCGGCACCTGCTCGCGGAGATCGGTCGGCGTCGCGTCGAAGAAGCCGAAGAGGAGTGCCACGTCCTGCGGGCTGTAGAACGCGTTCGCCTGCCGCAAGGCGTGCGGCCGGATCGTCAAGTGTGGCACGAAGCCGCTGTCGTCGAAGGGCTTTTTCGGGTTCGGCCGAGGACACCAGAGGACGGGACGGCCGAGGGCCTGCTCGAAGTGCTCGATGGTCTTCATCGCCACGGCGTAGACCATCTGCTGGTGGAACTGCGGGTTTCCTTCCGAGGGCGCCCACCCGTCCTGCGCCAGCAGGCGTGCTTCATCGAGGTCCACCGGCGGGTAGCTCCCCTCGATGCCGTCGGCGCGCTCGTAGGTGTCTTCGACGGCGAGGTATTCGCCGACCGGCCCTTTCTTCAGCCCCTCCCAGCGAAGCTGGAGAGTCACCTCGTTGATGCCGGTGGTGGCGAGCCGCGTCGACAGGCTCGGGTCCACGGCGTAGACCCGGAGCCGACGGTGCGCGGGGTCCTGGACTTTCGGTTGTGCCTCGGACACCGGCAGGTCCTCGGGGACGCCCGGCAGGGGCTTGGGGCGCGGCAAGGCACGGCCGGCGGCCAGCGGGTAGCGGGCGGCGACGTGCCGGCGTAGCGCCGCGGAGGTCTCCCCGCCGTCGATGAGGATCTCCATCACGCGCCTGAGGTCCTCGTCGCCGAGCTCGGTCGTGGCATCCGGGTCCGGGACGATCTCCTGGAGCCTGTCGTCGAGCAGCCACCGCTGGGCGACCTCCAGGTCGTACATCTGCTCGCGCGGCGTGGCCTCTGTGATGCCGAGACCGGTCACCAGGCGAAGGAAGGCGAACGAGTTGCGCGAGCGTTTGCTCCGCGGTAGCCCGAGCACCGGCTTGACGGCGAGCGCGGCGTGAGCCTGCAGCACGCCGTTGCCGAAGTGCGTCTTGTCCTGCTGAGTCTTGGCGCTGCGGAACAGGGCGCGGCGGACCGCTTCCACGCGCTCATGATTGCGTGGCAGGACGGCCTTGTACTTCTCGAACCAGAGTGCGACGGCGGCGGCCACCTGGGGGGTCGCGGCCGAGGTCCCCTCGCCGTTCAGGCGGACCACGGTCTCGCAACCGAAGCGCGCCCACGGAATGTTCGGGGTGTAGGCGGCGAGCGCCGAGGCCATCACCGAATCGGGCCCGAAGCTGCCCTCCAGGGTCTTGCCCCGGAGACCGCTGTAGGGCCGGCCGTCGGCCATCACCCCGCACACCGCGATGACGCGGCTGTAGCGCGCCGGGTAGACCACCACGCGCGGCGGTGCCGGACCGACGTGGTTGCCCGCCGCGGCGCACAGGCACAGCCCGCCCTCGTACACCTCGTCGACGGCCTCGGCCCAGGCGCGGGAAGGCAGCCCTCCCATGCTCAGGGTGGCCACGTCGCAGCCGATGGAGAGGGCGTACCGCAGGGCACGCGCCAGGGAGCTGGTGCGCAGCAGCACCACGCTGTCTGCGACCCGCAGAGGTACGACCTCGGCGTCGGGTGCGCCGCCTAGCTCCACGCCGTTGAGCGCCGGCACCGCGCCGCCCGCCAGGATGCCGATCGTGCCACAGCCGTGGCCGGAGTTGTCGAGGAGGAGGCGCCGGTTGTCCGGGTCCGCCGCGCTCGACCGGTCGTCGTCCCGCCGCACGAAGTTCCGCTCCAGGCTGGGAGGGATTCGGCTCGGGGCCGTGACGTGCTCGGGGAAGTACCCTGTGTCGATATGCGCAATGCGGGTGCGTCGCGGATCGGTGAACGTCACCGCATTGCGGGCTGCGTCGAGCTGGGAGAATGAGTTGCCCAGGTGCCAAGCGTCTCCGGAGCCGACCGGTTTACCGTTGTTGCCGTCCTGCGGGTCGGCCGTGCAGTTCGCGCCGACGGCGAAGATCCCGTCGGGAGGCGCTTCGTTGGTGTCCCGAAAGACGTCGTGGACGAGGTCGGGCTCGGCGAAGAGGACGTCCGACTCCGCGATACCGAGCTGGGCGCCGAGGCGTGCGTACGCGAGGTCCCAGGGCGTCGCGGCGGGTTCGGCGAGATCGGCGACGAACCACCGCGGGCCGGTCTCGACGATCCCCAGGGTACTGGGAGGAGCGACCGGCTCGTCGTAGAGCGGCCGCAGGTTCACCCGCGACTCGGCGGCCCGGAGGGCGTTGGAGAGCTGCAGCTTGAGGAGGACCCGGTGTGTCGGTGTCGGTGTCTCGGCCACTGCTTCGTTCCTTTCTCACGAAGGCATTCCGAACCACTAGCTGCTCGAGGAGGCGAAGTCCGGACAAAGAAAGCTTGACCAACTCTGTGGACCAAGTCATACTGCGCGCATGCCGACCGTCAACATCCACGAGGCCAAGACCCATCTCTCGCGCCTGGTCGACGAGGCGGTGCGGGGGGGGGAGGTGGTGATCGCGCGGGCGAATCGGCCGCTGGTCAAGCTGGTGCCGATCGAGGAGACGCTGCCGCCGCGCAAGCTGGGCACGGCGGCCGGGCGGGTGCGCATCGCCGAGGACTTCGACGCGCCGCTGCCGGACTTCGAGGACTATCGGTGAGCGCCCGGGAGCGCCCCCGGTTCCTCCTCGATACCCACACGTTCCTCTGGATGGCCACCGACCCGGGGCGCCTGGGATCGGACGCGCGGGAGCGCGTGGAGGCGGTGGGCTCGGTCCTGCTGCTCAGCCTGGCCAGCGTCTGGGAGATGGCGATCAAGTCCAGCCTCGGCAAGCTCGACCTCCCCGATCCCCTCGATCGCTTCCTGGAGGAGCAGTTGGACGCCACCCGCACGACGCTGCTCGAGGTGCGGCTCGCGCACGTCCTGGCGGTGGAGGCCCTGCCCTTCCATCACCGCGATCCGTTCGACCGCCTGCTGGTCGCCCAGGCCTCCATCGAGAAGCTGCCCCTCCTCACCGGGGACCCGGACTTCGACGCCTACTCCGTCGAACGGATCTGGTGACGGAGGGCAGCCCGCTCAGCCGGCCGGGGCCGCCGCGGTTTCCCGCTCGCCGATCCCGCGACCCTCGCCGGCGTCGCCGAAGCGGGCGTAGAAGCCGCCCTCCTGGGCCGTCCTGCGCAGCGCGTCCGAGGGCTCGTAGCGCGGGCCCACGGTGGTCAGGCGGCGCAGGGTCTCGACCACCCAGGAGAGGCCCTGGGTGTCGGCCCAGCGGCACGGGCCGCCGCGGAAGGGCGGGAAGCCGGTGCCGAAGATCATCGCCAGGTCGAGCTCGCCGGCCGAGCCCACCACGCCCTCCTCGAGGCAGCGCGCCGCCTCGTTGATCATCGGCAGCACCATGCGTTCCTGGAGGTAGCGCGGGTCGGGCTCCTCGATCGACGGCGACAGGCCCAGGAGCTCGTAGGCCTCCGGGTTCGGCCCCTTGCGCCGGCCCTCCTCCCAGCGGTAGATGCCGCGGCCGCTCTTCTTGCCCAGCCAGCCCTGCTCCGGCAGCGCGCGGATCCAGGCCGGCAGCGGCAGGCGCTCACCGTAGGCCTCGTGCAGGATGCCGGCGACCTCGATGGCGACGTCGATGCCGACCTCGTCGCCGAGCGCCAAGGGCCCCATCGGCATGCCCCAGCTCTTCATCGCGCGGTCGACGTCCTCGATGCGGTAACCCTCCTCGAGCAGCCACTGCGCCTCGATCGAGTAGAAGGTCAGCAGGCGGTTGACCAGGAAGCCCGGCGTCTCGCGCACCAGCACCGGCGTCTTGCCCAGCCGGCGGGCGAGCTCGAAGACGGTGTTCGCCGCCTCGGCGCCGGTCCTCTCGCCGACCACCACCTCGACCAGCGGCATCTTGTGCACCGGGTTGAAGAAGTGCATGCCGACGACCTTCTCCGGCTCCGGCACCTCGGCCCCGATGGCGGTGATCGACAGCGACGAGGTGTTCGACGCCAGCACCGTGCCCGGCGGCACCTGGCCGGCGACCTCGGCGAACACCTTCTGCTTGACCGCCAGCTTCTCGACCACCGCCTCGATCACCAGGTCGACGCGGTGGAAGGCGTCGTAGCGCAGGGTCGGCTGGACGAGCTGGAGGCGCCGCTTGGCCTCCGGCGCGGAGAGGCGGCGCTTGGCCTGGAGCTTGCCGAACAGCTCGGCGACGGTGGCCATGCCGTGCGCCAGCGGCTCGGGCGCGATGTCCTTCATCACCACCGGCACGCCTGCCTCGTGGGCGACGAGCTGGGCGATGCCGCCGCCCATGGTGCCGGCGCCGAGCACCGCCACCGCGCGCACCGGCCGCGCCTCGGCGCCCGGCATGCCGGCGAGCTTCTTGGCCGCCTCGGTGAGGTGGAAGACGTGGATCAGGTTCTTCGACACGCCGGAGGTGGCGAGCTCGCCGAAGGCGCGCGCCTCGGCCTCGAAGCCGGCCGCGGGGCCGTCCTCGAGCCCGGTGCGCACGACGCGCAGGGCGGCGAGCGGCGCCGGGTAGTTGCCGCCGGTCTGGTCCATCACCGTCTTGCGCGCCTGGTCGAACACCAGCTTGCGCCCCAGCGGGTTCTTCTCGAGCAGCAGCTCCTTGACGTCGAAGCCCGAGCGCGCCCACAGGCTGCGCGTCTGGTCCATGTGCCGGCGCGCGAAGTCGCGCACGTGGGCGAGGAAGCCGCTGGCCGGCAGCAGGGCGTCGGCGAAGCCCTTCCTGAAGGCCTGGCGGGCGCGCAGGTTGCGGCCGGTCAAGATCACGTCGAGGGCGTCGGGCAGGTCGAGCAGGCGCGGCAGGCGCGTCGAGCCGCCCCAGGCTGGGAGGATGCCGAGCTTGACCTCCGGCAGGCCGATCTTGACCTCGTCGGAGTCGGCCACCAGGCGGTAGGTCGAAGCGAGGGCGAGCTCGGTGCCGCCGCCCAGGCAGAGGCCGTCGACGGCGGCGACGGTGGGGAAGGGCAGCCGCTCCCAGGCGGCGAAGACGCGCTGGCCGGCGCGCGAGCCCTCGGCCGCCTCGGCGGGGTCGGTCAGCGACTCGATCAGCGACACGTCGGCGCCGGCGACGAAGCCGCGCTCCTTGCCGGAGAGCAGCACCAGCACGCGGACGTCGGAGCGTCCGGCGAGGTCGGAGACCAGGCCGTCGAGCTCCTCGAGGACGGCGCGGTCGAAGACGTTGAGCTTGCGGCCCGGCGCGTCGAAGGTGAGGGTGGCGAGGCCGTCGCCGGCGACGTCGAGGCGGAAGGCGGTCACGGCAGGGTGCGTCCTTTCCCGCTCAGGCGCGGGCCGGCTCGGCAGGCTGCCGCGCCGGCTCCGCCTTCGCGTACATGCTCTCGATCTCCTGCTGGTACTTGTCGTGGATGACGCGGCGCTTGATCTTCTGGGTCGGGGTCAACTCGCCGCCCTCGAGGGTGAACTCCGCGGGCAGCAGCGTCCAGGCGACGATCTTCTCGTAGCTCGCCAGCTCCTGGTTGACGCCGTCGACGTCGCGCTGGATCAGCGCCCGCAGCTCGGGGTCGGCGGCCAGCTCGTCGTGCGAGGCGCCGGCCTTGCCGTGCTGCTTCGCCCAGCTCTGCAGCGCCTCGAAGTCGGGCACGATCAGCGCCGAGAGGAACTTGCGCTGGTCGCCGATGATCACCGCCTGGCTGACGTAGCGGCTGGTCTTCAGCGTGTTCTCGATCGGCGCCGGCGCCACGTTCTTGCCGTAGGCGTTGACGATGATCTCCTTCTTGCGGTCGGTGATGCGCAGGAAGCCGTCGGCGTCGATCTCGCCGATGTCGCCGGTGTGGAACCAGCCCTCGGCGTCGATCACCTCGGCGGTGGCCTCGGGTTTGTTGAAGTAGCCCTTCATGATGTGCGGGCCGCGGGTGAGAATCTCGCCGTCCTCCGCGATCTTCACCTCGATGCCCGGGATGATCGGCCCGACGGTGCCGAGACGGGCGCGGCCGGGGTGGTTGACGCTGATCACCGGCGAGGTCTCGGTGAGGCCGTAGCCCTCGTAGATCTCGATGCCCATCGACCAGAAGAATTCTGCAAGATCACGGCCGAGGGGGGCGCCGCCGGACACCGCGTACTCGAAGCGGCCGCCCAGCCGCTCGCGGATCTTGCGGAAGACGAGGCCGTTGGCGACGGCGAGCTGGAGGCCCAAGAGGCCCCCGGGCTCCTCGCCGCGCAGGCGGTAGGGCAGCGCCTCGCGGCCGACGCCCTCGGCCCAGCGGAACAGCTTCTGCTTGAGCGGCGAGCCGGCGGCGACGCCGTCCTGCACCTTGGCGTAGAACTTCTCGTAGACGCGCGGCACCGAGACGAAGACGTGCGGCCGCACCTCCATCATGTTCGCCGCCACCGACTGCACCGATTCCGCGTAGGCGATCGAGACGCCCTTGTAGAAGTAGCAGAAGTCGATCATGCGCTCGAAGACGTGGGCCAGCGGCAGGAACGACAGCGAGGTCTGGTCCGGCCGGAAGTCGACCAGGCTCATGGCGGTGACGATGTTGGAGACGAAGTTGCCGTGGGTGAGCATGACGCCCTTCGGCTTGCCGGTGGTGCCGGAGGTGTAGACCAGCGACGCGAGGTCGTCCGGCTCGACGGCGCGGGCGCGGCTCTCGAAGCGGTCGGGCTCGGCGTCGGCGCCGAGCTCGACGAAGTCGTCCCACGAGGTCACGATCTCCGGGTCGCCGCCGGAGCTGCCGCCGATCAGCACCAGCTTCTTGAGCTCCGGCAGCTCGCCGCGGTGGGCGAGGAAGCCGTCGAGCTGCCCGCGGTCGTGGACGAAGACCACCTTCGACCCCGAGTCCTGCGCGATGTAGGCCGCCTGGTCGGCGAGCACCGTCGGGTAGATCGGCACCGTGGCGGCGCCGAGGCAGAGGCTGGCGAAGTCGACGGTGGGCCAGTGCGGGCCGTTGTCCGCCATCAGCGCCACGCGGTCGCCGCGGCCGACCCCGAGGTGCTCGAGGGCGCGCGACACCCGGCGCACCTGGTCGACCAGCTCGGCGGTGGAGATCGGCCGGTACTCCCCCTCGACCTTGTGCAGCAGGCAGTCGGGCTTGTGGTAGTCGGCGGCGACCAGGAAGAGGTCGGCGAGCGTGGTGATCGACATGGGATCTCCTCCCTCCGGAGTTCGATGAGGTGGGGAGGAAGTCTATCGCACGCCGGGGGCTTCCACAGGCGGCTATGATCGGAGCCCAGTTCCGGAGCGACCATGAGACGAGCCACAGAATCGGATCCCGTCACCATGGACGAGCTACGGCAGATGGCGGCGGAGCGCTTCGGGGACATGGTCAAGGGTGTGGTCGATCTTCGGCGCGGCGTGCTCCTCCTCGACGCAGACATGCATGCGGACCAGGAAGCCGAGTTGCTGGCCGAAGGCTCGTCGCAAACAGACCTCTGGGGAATCAACCTCTACCCGGACCTCGAAGACGATACCTGGCTGGAGTTCGACTCGATGATCAACTTGCGCCCCTCGTTCGGCAACCGGTCCCGTGGCGTCGACGATCCTGCGACGAGGGCTGCGATCGCGCACCTCGTCGAGCGAGTGGTGCCGAGGTGACGTCCGTGCAGCATCGTGAGCTCGCCGCGGGCCGCTGGTGGACGCTGACGGTCGCTGAACAACTCGGCAACGTGGGCAGCGAAGTGAGCCGCGCCATTCGATGGACCGCCCGCAAGCCCGAGCTGGCCGAGGGGGCGTTCTACCGAGCCTTGGAGCTTCTCGACCTCACGCTGGCGGATCCGCGGCACCGCCAGAAGCCGGGGCGGCTCCGGGAGATCGCCAGGGCACGGGAGGTCGTGGCGGACTTTTTCGCCGGGACGAACGAATACCGATCGACCGCGGCGTCCTTGCAGAAATACTTCGATGCCTACGCGATCGCCGCACGACGCGCCTGATCCGGTCCTGGACGAAGACTCCAGAAGCCGGGGCGGCTCCGGGAGACCGCCAGAGCACGGGAGGTGCCTAACGCGATCGCCGAGGGGCGCGCCTGAGCGCACCGGCCTTCACAGAAATGCGAAGAAATAGAGGCAAGTCATTCCGTCGTCTTGCCGTCAAACTGCTCGTTGTCAGCCTCCGCATCCCCGCGGGTATGGTGGACAAC
>CAZLBJ010000628.1:0-8924 GCA_964557755.1 uncultured Thermoanaerobaculia bacterium | reverse complement strand
TTCGTGGAGCCGGATGAAGTGTCGCCGGTTGAGAGTCAGGACGGCACGTTCCGATTCGATCGCCAAGCTGAGGACCTGTTCGTCCCTCAGGCCCTGGCCGGCCTTCCCGAGTTGATCGAGGGTCACCACGTCATCGCCCAGGCGCCGCAGCTCCTGGGTGACCGGAAACGGGAAGTTCTCGTCCGCCAGGAGCCGGGCCACTGCCGATCAGGCCGCCTCGTTGTCCCGGATCTGCCGCTCGATCTCGTCGCGGTGCGCCTGGTAATAGCTCCAGGCATGGACCAGGTCCTCGGCTCGCAGGGTCGGGTAACTACGTAGGACCTCGGCCTCCGATGCACCGAGCTGACGAGCCCGCACCAGCACCCAGACCGGAATACGGGTGCGTACGATGCAGGGCTCCCCGCCGGCGACGCCCGGAGTGCTCTCGATCCCGGGGAACGTCTCGCCGAGGTCTCGCACGATCTGCTCCAGAACTCGGACCTTTTCAGCCCGGCTCAGCACCGCGACGGCGGCTTCGGCCTTTTCGAGCTCCGTCATCGTCCGCGTCTCCGACTTCAAGGATAGCAGTGGCCGGCCCACCGGGCCTTCAAGCGGCCGCCAGCTCTCGCAGCACCGCCGCGGCCCGCTCGATCTTCGGGCGGGGAACGTCGCGGTGGGTGACGAAGCGTACCGTGGTCGGGGAGAGGGGGACGGCGAGGAGGCCCTGTTCGGCGGCGCGGGCGACGAGCTCGGGGGCCGGGCCGCGGTCGGGGGTGCGGCCGCCGAAGAATGCGGGGCCGATCTCGAAGATGACGATGTTGGTCTCCACCGTCTCCGGGTCGAGGACGATGCCGGGCAGCGCCGCCGTCTCGGCGGCGAGCCAGCGGGCGTTGTCGTGGTCGGCCGCCAGGTGGTCGAAGCCACGGCGCAGGGCGACGAGGCCGGCCGCCGCCAGGACGCCGACCTGGCGCATGCCGCCGCCGAACATCTTGCGGACGCGGCGCGCCTCGCGGACGCGCTCCGCCGAGGCGCAGAGGAGCGAGCCGACCGGGGCGCCGAGGCCCTTCGACAGCGACACCATCGCCGAGTCGAAGGGCGCCGCCAGCTCGCGCGGCTCCACCCCCAGCGCCACCGCCGCGTTGAACATCCGCGCGCCGTCGAGGTGGATCGGCAGTCCGTGGCGCCGCGCCACGGCCACCAGCTCCGCCATGCGCTCGGGCGTCGAGACGCTGCCGCCCGCCATGTTGTGGGTGTTCTCGACCGCGATGACGCCGGTGCGCGTCAGGTACGACACGTCCGGGTGCACCGCCGCCGCCACCGCCGCCGGGTCGAGGCGGCCGCGCGCGTCGCCCGGCACCGCCCGCGGCAGCAGACCCGAGAGCGCCGCCATCGCCCCCATCTCGTAGTTGAGGACGTGGCTGCGCGCCTCGCAGATCACCTCGCTGCCGCGCGCCGCGTGCAGGTGCAGCGCCACCTGGTTGCCCATCGTGCCGGTGGGCATGAAGAGGCCCCCCTGGTGGCCGAGCAGCGCCGCCGCCTCCTCCTCGAGGCGCCGCACGGTCGGGTCCTCCTCGAAGACGTCGTCGCCCACCTCCGCCGCCGCCATGGCGCGGCGCATGTCGTCGTCGGGCCGGGTGACGGTGTCGGAGCGCAGGTCGATGCGCGGGTCGTCGATCGCCATCGGATGCCTCCTCGCTAGAAACCGAAGCCGACCTTGACGGCCGCCTGCACGTGCTCGGCCTTCTCCACCTCGACGACGATCTTCGGCAGCAGCAGGTTGAGCACCAGGCCGCCGTAGAGGACGTAGTGCTCGTCGTCGACGCTCACCTCGCTGCCGTCCGTGCGCTCGAGCGTCCCCTCGTCCCACACGAAGCCGGCGCCGGCGTAGGGGGTGAGGATCGCGAAGCCCTTGCTGATCATCAGCTCGGCGCCGTACTGCTCGAGCTGGTAGGGACCGGAGTCGAGGTTCTGGGTGCCGGTGAGGCGCAGCGCCAGCGCCGGCGTCACCGCGCCGCCGTCGACGAAGGCCCACTGCACGTCTCCGGAGACGAGCTCCATCTCGCCGTCGAGCGCCTGGCCGTAGGCGAGGCCGAGGTCGACGCCGCCCGGAAGGCCCTTGCGCACGCCGACGCGGGCGATCGCCAGCGTGCCGCCCGGCAGGTCGCCGGCGACGACTTCCGGGTAGAAGCCCTCCTCGTCGAAGTCGCGGTCGGCGGCGAGGTCGGCGAAGACCTCGAAGCCGATCAGCCCGAGCGGCGAGGCGCTGTGCTTCGGGAAGTGGTAGGCGGCGCCGGCGAAGCGCTCGTGGAACAGGCGGAAGGACTCCTCCGGCGCGTCCGGCCGCACGTCCCACGCCGCCGCCGGCAGGGCGGCGAGGAGGGCGAGGAGCAGCGCGGCGGCAAGACCGGCGGCGCGGCGCGAACGGGCACGGCCGGGCGCGAGGCCGCTGGCCGGGCTCGCTGGGCCGGAGGGACCTGCGGCCGGCCGAAGTTCGAGGCGATGCGCGGGCGGGGGCGGGCTGGGGGACAAGGCGGCTTCCTCCTCGGGCGGTCGGGTCGGGTCGGGCTGGGGACGCATCACGGTGCGGTGTACTCCGCCAGCAGCTCGGCGAGCAGGGCCGGCTCGCCGCCGTGCGCCGCGGCGTCCTCGATGACGGCGCGGCTCGCCGGGTCGATGGCCTCGACGACGCCGAGGTTGCCCTCGCGGGCCAGCGCCTCGGCATCGTACTGCGACTCGTCGATCCAGCGGGCGGCGCGGAAGAAGTCCTGGCCCTGTTGCGGCGCGCGGCCGAGGCGCAGCCACAGCTCGGCGGCGAGGAAGAGGGCGCCGGCGATGCGGCGCGAGGCGGCGCCGGTGGCCGGCGGCCGCGGCAAAGGGCGCGGCAGGAAAGGGCGCAGGCCGGCGGCCGCGGCGGCGCGGGCGAAGGCGCGCTCGTCCGGGTCACCGCCGTGGAAGAGGGCCTGGAACGCCGCCTCGTCGAGCCCGTGCGCCAGGCGCCGGCGGTCGACCGGCACGAGCCGCGGCACGGCGCCCTGCACCACGGCGGCGCCGGCCGAACCGAGGGCGGCGGAGCCGTCGCGCCACAGCGCCAGGTCGTCGGTGACGCCGGAGACCAGCGGCCACACGCAGGCGGCGCCGGCCGGGACGGCGGCGAGGGCCGCGAGGTCGCGGCGCAGCAGCGCCGGCAGCAGGTCGTGGAGGCCCACGGCGCCGTCCGGGGGCGGCGGGTCGCCGGGCAGCAGGTGGACCAGGACCGGTGTGCCGCGGGCGACGTGCTCGGCGGCGATGCGGTCGCGCTCGTCGGTGCGCTCGGCGGTCACCGGCGGCAGCCAGACGACGTCGTCGAAGGGGCCACCCGACAGATCGACCAGAGGGGAGTCCTGCCCGGCCGCGCCGCGGTCGCCCGGCCGCACCCCGAGCCCGCCCCGCGCCGGATCGAGCCACGCCGCGTCCGGCGGCGGCCAGCCGCGCGGCGCGTAGCGGATCCAGAAGAAGGCGGGCTCCGGCGCCCGCACGACCGGCCGCACCGCCGCTGCCTCGACCGGCGTCACCGGCCCTCCTCTCCTCGCGCACCGGCGACTCCTCCGCCGTCGGCTCCGCCTGCAGCGCCGCCGCCCCGCGCCGCGCCCGGCGCGGCTGCGCGCGACGCCGATCCATCTTCCCCTGGCCGATCTTTTCCCAGGTGGCCCGCCAGCAACCGCTCCACGTGCTTCGCCAGCACGTCGATCTCGAAGTTCACCCGCTCCCCCACGCTCATCGCCCCGAGTGTCGTCACCTCCAGCGTGTGCGGAATGAGCGCCACGGTGAAGCGGTCCTCCAGCAGCCGCGCCACGGTCAGGCTCACGCCATCCAGCGCCACAGACCCCTTCTCCACCACGTACCGCGCGTGCTCGGCGGGCAGCTCGAAGGTGAAGACGCTGTGGTCGGTGAGGTCATCGCGGGCGAGCAGCGCCAGCGTGCCGTCGACGTGGCCCTGCACCCAGTGGCCGCCGAGGGGGTCGCCGGCGCGCAACGCCGGCTCGAGGTTGACCTCGGAGCCGGCGGCGAGGCGGTCGAGGGTGGTGCGGGAGAGGGTCTCCGGCGACAGCTCGACGGTGGAGCGGGCGCCGCCGTCGACAGGCTCAGGGCTCGTCGGTGAGGGGTCGGCCTCCAGCTCGGTCACCGTCAGGCAGACGCCGGCGACGGCGAGGCTGGCGCCGACCTCCAGGCGCTCGGCGAGGCGCCGGGAATGGCCGATCGCCAGGGCGCCGCCGCCGCGTCCCGACGGCGCCGGGTCCCTCAGGACGCGCCCACGCTCGACAACAAGTCCGGTAAACATCCTCGTCTCAGGGCGGTGAGCACCACGTCGGGGCCGCGGCGGCGCACCCGCAGGTCGTCGAGCCGCGGCAGGCCGTCGAGAGGGGCGCCGCCGTCGCCGCCTAGCGCCCCCGGCGCGCCGCGGCCGCCCACCAGCAGCGGAGCGACGGCGGCGTGCACGCGGTCGTAGAGCCCGGCGGCGACCCAGGCGGCAGCCAGCTCGGCGCCGCCCTCGACCAGCACGCTGCGCACGCCGCGGCGGTGGAGGTCGGCGAGCACCGCCGCCGGCTCGGGAGTCTCCAGCGGCACCACCTCGGCGCCGGCGGCCTCCAGCGCGGCGCGGCGCTCCCCATGCCGCACCGCGTCGCCGGCGGCAGTGTACACCAGCACCGGGCCGTCGACGGCCAGCATGCGGGCGCCCGGCGGCAGGCGCAGGCGGCGGTCGACGACGACGCGGAGGATGGGACCCGCGGCGCGGCCGAGGCGGCGGTCGAGGCGCGGATCGTCGGCCAGCGCGGTGCCGGAGCCGACGACGATCGCGTCGTGCCGCTCGCGCAGGCCGAGCGCCCAGCGGCGCGCCGGCGGCGCGGTGATCCACTGGCTCTCGCCGGCGGCGGTGGCGATACGGCCGTCGAGCGACATCGCCCACTTGAGGGTGACCAGCGGCCGCCCGAGCACCGCCGGCACCAGGTAGCGCAGATTGAGGCGCACGGCGGCGGCGGCGAGCTCCGGCGCCGCGGCGGCCGCGACCACCACCTCGACGCCGGCCGCCGCCAGGCACGCGAAGCCGCCGCCCGCCACCCGCGGGTCGGGGTCGCGGTGGATCGCCACGACGCGGGCGACGCCGGCGGCGAGCAGACCGTCGGCGCAGGGCGGCGTACGGCCGTGGTGGGCGCACGGCTCGAGGCTGACGTAGACGGTGGCGCCGCGCGCCGCTTCGCCGGCGGCGGCCAGCGCCACCGTCTCCGCGTGGGCTTCGCCGGCGCGGGCGTGGAAGCCCTCCCCCACCACCTCGCCGCCGCGCACCACCACCGCGCCGACCATCGGGTTGGGGGCGGCACCGTAGCGCCCCCGCGCCGCCAGCCGCAGCGCCCGGCGCAGGTGGCGGAGGTCGGCCGCCCTCATCCCAGCAACGCGGCGGCGAACTCGCGGGGGCGGAACTCGACCAGGTCCTCGGCCGTCTCGCCGACGCCCAGCCACAGCACCGGCAGCCGCAACTCGCGGGCCACCGCCACCGCCATGCCGCCCTTGGCGGTGCCGTCGAGCTTGGCCAGCAGCACGCCGTCGACCGGCACCACCTGGCAGAAGGTGCGCGCCTGGCTGATGGCGTTCTGGCCGGTGGTGGCGTCGAGCACCAGCAGGGTGCGCTGCTCCCAGCCCGGCGCCTCGCGCTCGATGACGCGGCCGATCTTGCCGAGCTCCTGCATCAGGTGCTCCTTGGTATGGAGCCGTCCGGCGGTGTCGACCAGCAGGTGGTCGACGCGGCGGGCGCGGGCGGCCTGGATGGCGTCGTAGACCACCGCCGCCGGGTCGCCGCCGGGCGCCGTGCGCACCACCTCGACGCCGAGGCGGCGGCCCCACAGCTCGATCTGCTCGATGGCGGCGGCGCGGAAGGTGTCGGCGGCGGCGATCAGCGGCCGCTCGCCGTCGAGCTGGCTGCGGCGCGCCAGCTTCGCCACCGAGGTGGTCTTGCCGACGCCGTTGACGCCGACCACCAGCGTGATGCGCGGCCCGTCCGTCTGCCGCCGCGGCGGCTGCGGCGCGTCGAGCAGCAGGATCGCCATCTCGTCGACCAGCCGCTCGCGCAGCTTGAAGACGTCCGCCGTCTCGCGCGGCCGCACGTCGCGGCGCACGCCGTCGACCAGCTCGAGCGAGGTCTCCACCCCCAGGTCGGCGCTGATCAGCGCCTCCTCGAGGAACTCCAGCGTCTCCTCGTCGAGGGTGGCGCGCCCCTCCAGCGCCGCGTTCATCTTGTCGATGATCTCGGTGTGGGTCATCAACAGGCCGCGCTTCATCTTGCCCCAGAAGCCGGCCTGCGGCTGCTCGTCGGGGAAGCGCCGCTCCGGCGCGATCTCCAGCACGTCCTCCTGCCGCACGCCGTCCTCGTCGAGGCCGACATCCTGGACGCCGGTGTCCGTGGTGTACCTGTCGTCGGTCATGGGTCGATCCTACCGGAGGCGCCGCCGGCCGCCGCGCCGCCCGCACGGGGCGCTTCAGCCCTCGGGGAAAAACTCGTCGCGGAGCTGCCCGGCCGCCGACTCGAGGCTGCGGCGGGCGCGCGCCACCATGCCCGGGCGGCGCTGCACGAGGGCGACGTGGTAGCCGTCCGGCAGCGGGATGGCGTAGACGTGGAGGCCGCCGCGCTCGATGTGGATCATGCGCGGCGTGCCCAACCGGCTGGCCTCGGCGACGCCCTCGATCTGGCGCAGGTAGATGCCGAGGTAGGCGCCGAGCACCCGCAGGTCGTAGGGCTTGGCGGCGGCGGCGCAGGCGAGGTCCACCGTCTCGCCGGCGTCGTCGAGGAAGAGGACGCCGGTGGCGCCCTCGTTGGCGGCCAGCAGGTTGGCGAGGATGTACTGGAACGGCAAGCGGTCAGGCCCTCATCCGCCCCGCCTGGGCGGCCTGCACCGGCGCCCCCTGGGCACCGCGCGGCGGCCGCAGGCGGATCTCGCCGCGCTCGTAGGCACGCAGGAAGGCGGTCACCACCTTGGCGTCGAAGCGCGAGCCGACCAGGCGGCGGATGGTGCCCACCGCGTCCTCCAGCGAGTAGGCCTGCTGGTAGGGGCGGTTGGTGGTCACCGCGTCGAAGGTGTCCGCCACCGCCACGATGCGCGCCGGCACCGGGATCTGCTCGCCGCGCAGGCCGTCCGGATAGCCGCGGCCGTTCCAGTTCTCGTGGTGCCAGCGCACCGCCGGCAGCATCTCGCGCAGGTCGATGATCGGAGTCAGGATGTCGGCGCCGATCTCCGTGTGCAGCTTCATCTGGGCGAACTCGGCGTCGGTGAGGACGCCGCCCTTCTTCAGGATGCGGTCGTCGACGCCGATCTTGCCGACGTCGTGCAGCAGCGCCGCGATCCAGATGCGGTGCTGCTCGTCCGCCGACAGCCCCAGGTGGCGGGCGACGGTGCGCGACAGGGTGGCGACGCGCTCGGAGTGGCCGCGGGTGTAGGGGTCCTTGGCGTCGATGGCGGCCGCGAAGGCGCGCAGCGAGCCGATGAACAGCTCGCGGTTGGCCTGCGCGGCGCGCTTGAGCTCGTCGACGTAGCGCTCGACGTGGCCGCTCATGCGGTTGAAGTCCTCGGCCAGCTCCGAGAGCTCCCAGGTCAGGCCGTCCACCTCGACGCGCTGGCCGAAGTTGCCGGCGGCGATCTCGTGGCTGCTCTCGGTGAGCTTCTGCACCGGCCCGCTCACCCGGCGGGCGGCGACGGCGGCGAGCACCAGGGCCAGCAGGACCACCAGCAGCGAGCTCAGCACCGTGTTGTAGACCAGCTCGTCGGCGGCCTGGAAGGCGGCGGCGACCGGCCGCTGCGCCGCCAGCGCCCAGCCGGTCTCCCCCACCGGCGCCAGGCGCACCAGCATCTCGTGGCCCTCGCCGTCCTCCTCGACGGTGTACTGGCTGAGCTGGCCGAGCGGGTGGCGCACGAAGCTGCGCACCGGCGGCGAGGCCGACAGCGCCGCCGCCTGCGCCGGCGTCAGGTGGCGCGACCACAGCACCTCGCCGCGCGAGCCGATCAGTGCCGACGCCAACTCGCCGCCGCCGCCGGCGTCGCCGAAGAGGGGAGCGAAGGCGCTGAGCTCGACCAGCGCCTCGACCACCAGCACGGGCGGCGCCGGGTCGCCGTCCGCGGCGCCGCCCAGGGCGCCGGCCGACGCCACCGGCGCCGCCACCGCCGCCATCGGCTCGCCGCCGGGCATCACCGCGAAGGCGTAGGCCGGAGCGCCGCTCTCCAGCGCCCGCTGGAAGCCGGTGCGCAGCAGGTCGCGCATGGCGTCCGGCAGCTCGGCGGTGCTGGTCAGCCCCTCGCCGCGGGTGTCGAGCACGCTCAGCGAGCGCACCTGCGGGTTCTCGGCGCCGAGCGAAGCGAGGTACCCCTCCACCCACGGCTCGCGCAGCCAGTCGCCCGGCCGCCACTCGCCGCCGGTGCCGAGCACCAGCGCGTTGCCCACCTGGGTGAGTTGGCGGCGCAGCCCGACCAGCTGGTGGGTCAGCTCCCGGGCGTCGGAGACCGCCTCGCCGACCAGCATGTCCCGCTCCTGGTTCTCCAGCAGCTCGCGGTTCTGCGACACCAGCAGGAAGCTCGAGATGAGCATCGGGACGATGCCGACCAGCAGCAGCGCCAGGAAGAGGATGTGGCGCAGCTTCAGGCGGGGGAAGGTGGGGTACGCCATCAAAAGCTGAGTATACCCCTGCGCGCCGTCGATCAGCCGAGGGCGAACGGATCGGCGAGGAAGGTGGCGAGCTGCGCCCGCACCTCGGCGGCGGGGACGTCGGCGACGAAGCGGGCCTCGACGCCGGTGCCACCGGTGCCGCCGGCCGGCACCGAGGCCGGCAGCACCCACACGACGCCGCTCTCCCGCGCCTTCTTGTCGCGCCCGAGGCGCGCCACCAGGTCGCCGGCGTCGAGCCGCGCCGCCGGCAGCGGCGGTAG
>CAZLBJ010000627.1:0-4414 GCA_964557755.1 uncultured Thermoanaerobaculia bacterium | reverse complement strand
GTTCCGCCGCCGGCGCGCTGGCCGGAGACGACGGTGCTGGTGCCGGTGGGCAGCAGCCGCGACGTCGAGCTGGTGGCCGACAACCCGGGCGATTGGCCGCTGCACTGCCACATGTTCCACCACATGATGAACCAGATGGGGCACGACCTGCCGAACATGGTCGGGGTGCGGGTGCCCGCCGCCCTGGAGGCCAAGATCCGCCGCCTGCTGCCCGGCTACATGACGATGGGCCAGGCGGGGATGGGCGAGATGGCCGAGATGCACGGCATGCCGGTGCCGGAGAACACCGTCCCCATGCGCGGCCTCGCCGGCCCCTTCGGAGCGACGGTGTTCGGCGGCATGTCGACGGTGCTCAAGGTCCGCGAGCGGGCGCCCGGCTACGACGACCCGGGCTGGTACGCGCACCCGGCCGGCAGCGTGGCGGCGCCGGCCACCGCCGCCGAGTTGGCGCGCGACGGCATCGAGCCGCCGCCGCCCGCCGACGAGCCCGGCCCGTGGACCACCGGGGGAGGCCACGGCGGACACGAGGGGCACGGCGCGCAGGAGAGGCAAGACGATCACGGCGGCCACGGCGGCCGCTCCCGCTGAGGCTCAGCCGCCGGCGGGCACCGGCTCGATGCGGAAGACCTTGCCCGTCTTCGGCAGCACCTTCTCGGTCCCGGAGCTGGGGTCGAAGACGCCGAAGTCGAGGACGTAGACCAGGCCGTCCGGGCCGACCTTGACGTCCACCGGACGCTCGAAACCGTCCTCGAGGTCGAGGGCGGAGGCCGGCATCGGCGGGCCGTCGCCGCGGTTGCGCGCGAAGGTCGTGCGCCGGCCGGTGGCGAGGTCGACCGCCTCGACCTGGAAGCCGGCGCGCTCGATCTCGCCCGGCGCCTGGGTCAGCGGGCCGAAGTCGCCCATCTCGGAGATCAGCAGCTGCCCCGCCCAGCGGTCGAACGGGCCGCCCGCCGGCACCACCGTCATGCCGCCGAGCGCGGCGTGCGGGTCGGTGGCGGTCACCAGCAGAGCGCGGTCCGGCGCCTCGAGGCCGCTCGCCGCGTGGTCGAAGACGAAGCCGAGGCGGTCGTGTCCCGGCGCCAGGGTGTCCGCCGGCGGCTGGTGGGCGGCGGCGGTCAGCGGCGTCAGGTCCGCGGAAAAGTCCGGCCAGCCGTACCAGGCGCCCTCGCGCAGCCGGTAGACGGCGTCCGGGTCGCCGTGCACCGGCCGGGAGCCGCGGACGTCCGCCCCGTGCATGCCGATCAGCAGCTCGCCGTCGTCCGTGAAGGCGAGGGCGACCGGGTTGCGGAAGCCCCAGGCGAGGAGCTCCGGCTCGCCGGCGCCGGCGGCCAGCCGGTAGAGCGAGCCGGTGCAGAAGTCCCCCGCCGCGACGCGCCCGGCCTCCGAGGTACCGTACGCCTGGTAGGCGCCGGTGACCGCCTCGTCGCCCTCCTCGCGGGTGAGGTCGTTGCCGTCGCGGAAGGGGCGGCCGGCGAGGACGACGTCGCGGCACGGCAGGTCGTGGACCTCCGGCCGCTTCTCGAGCCACTTCAGGTTCACCGGGTCGTGCGAGGCCACGACGCCGGAGTTGGTGGCGCTGCCGACGCCGTAGTAGAGGGCGCCGGCGTCGTCGAAGACCAGGTAGTTGATCCAGTGGTCGCCGAGCGGCGGCAGGCCGCGCATCACCGCCTCGACCATGCCGCCGCCGGGGCGCACGCGGCTGATCGCCCAGCTCCCGTCCGCCTGCTCGTGCGAAAGGTACAGCCAGCCTTGGTGGAAGGTCACGCCCACGGCGACGCCACCGCTCGGCGCATCGGGGCCCTCCATCGCCACCGCCGCCACCTGCCCGCGCTGCAGGCGCCAGATGCGCGGCGCCATGCCGGGGATGGGGACGCTGTGCGACTCGAGGACGTAGAGCACGCCGCGGTCGTCGAAGGTCATCGAGCTGGGGTAGGTCAGCCCCACGGCGACGACCACCGCCCGGAAGCCCTCCGGCACCACGACGTGGGTCGTGACCTCGCGCTCGACCTCCAGCAGGTCGGCCTGGTCGAGCGCCTGGAGCGCCAGCCGGTTGCAGCCGCCGGCGGCGAGGAGGAGCACGGCGAGCGCCGCGACGGCACCGCCCTTCCGGAGCTGTCGGCTCATGACCGCCGACCGCCTGCAAGAAGCCGGCCGCTCAGGCGGCCGCCGGCCTCCCCCAGCGGGCGTAGAGCACCGGCACCACCACCAGGTTGAGGAAGGTCGAGGTCAGCAGCCCGCCGAGGATCACCGCCGCCATCGGGCTCTGGATCTCGTTGCCGGGCCGGCCGCCGGCGAGCAGCAGCGGCACCAGCGCGAGGCCGGCGGTCAGTGCCGTCATCAGCACCGGCGCCAGCCGCTCGCGCGAGCCGCGGCGCACCGCCTCGGCGAGCCCCAGCCCCTCCTCCGCCATCAGGTGCTGGTAGTGGGTGACCAGCAGCACGCCGTTGCGGGTGGCGATGCCGAAGAGGGTGACGAAACCGACCAGCGTCGCCACCGACAGCACGCCGTCGCCCAGCGCCACGGCGAAGATGCCACCGATCAGCGCCAGCGGCAGGTTGACCAGCACCACCAGCGTCTCGCGGTGGCTGCCGAAGGCGACGTAGAGGACGCCGTACATGGCGGCGAGGATGAGCGCCGAGAGCAGCGCCAAGCGGCGCACGCTCTCCACCGCCTCCTCGAACTGGCCGCCGAAGGTCACCCGGTAGCCGGCCGGCACCTCCACCTGCCGCGCCGCCGCGCTCCGCGCCCGCTCGACGGTGCCGGCGAGGTCGGCGCCGGCGACGTTGGCGGTGAGCATGGCGACCCGCTGCACGTCCTCGCGCCGGATCAGCGACGGCCCGAGGTCGAAGCGCACGTCGGCCACCGCGTCGAGCCGCAGCAGGTCGCCGTCCGGGGTGGTCACCGGCAGCGACGCCAGCCGCTCGCGGTCGCGGCGCAGCTCCGGCGGGAAGGCCACCACCACGCGCGACACCAGCCCCTCCTCCACCACCTCGCCCGCCTCCGTGCCCTGGAACAGCGCCTCGACCGCCATCGCCAGGTCGGCCGGCGCCAGGCCGTGGCGAGCGAGCGCGGCGCGGTCGAAGTCGACCACGAGCTGGGGCACCGCCGCCTGCTCCTGGTTCGACAGGTCGACGATGCCGGGCACCGCGGCGAGCACCTCCTCGAGCCGCGCCGCCGTGGCGCGCAGCACTGCCAGGTCCGGTCCGAAGACCTTGACCGCGACGCTCGTCTTGCTGCCGGAGATCATGTGGTCGATGCGGTGGCTGATCGGCTGGCCGAACGACACGTCGACCCCCGGCACCGAGGCCACCGCCCGGCGCAGCGCCGCCAGCAGCGCCCCCTTGTCGCGGCCGTGCTCGAGCGGCCCGAGCACCACCTCGAGCTCCGACGCGTTCACTCCCTGCACGTGCTCGTCCTTCTCGGCGCGGCCGGTGCGCCGGCTGGTCGACACCACCTCGGGGAAGGCGAGCAGCGCCTCCTCGACCTGGCGGCCGAGCCGATCGCTCTCGGCCAGCGGGATGCCCGGCGCGCTCACCACCGAGACGGTCAGCGAGCCCTCGTTGAACGGCGGCAGGAAGCTGCGGCCGAGCCACGGCAGCACCGCCAGGGCCGCAGCCAGCAGCACGGCGGCCGCCGCCAGCACCGCCCACGGGCGCGCCAGCGCCAGGTCGAGGCTGGGACCGTACGCCCGTTGCAGGCTCCGCAGCAGCCACGGCGGCGGCGCCTGCAGCGCCCGGGCGCGCGGCAGCATCAGGTAGCAGAGCACCGGCGTGACGGTGAGCGAGACGACCAGCGACGCCGCCAGCGCCGCCACGTAGGCGAAGCCGAGCGGCCGCAGCAGCCGGCCTTCGAGACCGGGGAGCAGCATCAGCGGCAGGAAGACGAGGACGATCACCAGGGTGGCGAAGAAGATCGCCTTGCGCACCTCCGAGGAGGCGCGGAACACCACCTCCAGCGCCGGCCGCCGCTGCGCCGCCGGCAGCGCCGCCCGCTCGCGCAGGCGCCGGAAGACGTTCTCGACGTCGATGATCGCGTCGTCGACCAGGGCGCCGATGGCGATGGTCAGGCCGCCGAGGGTCATCGTGTTGATGGTGCCGCCGAGCAGCGACACCGCCAGGATGCCGGCGAGCAGCGACAGCGGGATGGCGAGGGCGCTGATCAGCGTCGTGCGCCAGCTCCCCAGGAACAGCAGCAGGACGAGCACCACCAGCACCGCGCCGTCCCGCAAGGCATGGGTGACGTTGCGGATCGCCACCTCGATGAAGTCGGCCTGGCGGAAGTTCTCGCTCTCGATGACCACCCCGGCCGGCAGCGTCGCCTGCAGGCCCGCCAGCACGCGGTCGATCTCGCGGGTGAGCTCGAGGGTGTTGGCGTCCGGCTGCTTCTGCACCGAGAGCACCACCGCCGGCCGCGC
>CAZLBJ010000626.1:0-3141 GCA_964557755.1 uncultured Thermoanaerobaculia bacterium | reverse complement strand
CCGACGCCGACGAACATCTCGACGAAGTCCGAGCCGGAGATCGAGAAGAACGGCACGTTGGCCTCGCCGGCGATGGCGCGCGCCAGCAGCGTCTTGCCGGTGCCCGGCGGGCCCATCAGCAGGACGCCCTTCGGGATGCGGCCGCCGAGCTTCTGGAACTTCTGCGGCTCCTTGAGGAAGTCGACGATCTCGGACAGCTCCTCCTTCGCCTCCTCGATGCCGGCGACGTCCTTGAAGGTGACCTTCTTGCCGCTGGTGTTGAGCAGCTTCGCCTTCGACTTGCCGAAGGAGAGCGCGCGGTTGCCTCCCGACTGCATCTGGCGCATGAAGAAGATCCACAGCGCCACCAGCAGCAGCACCGGCGCCCAGGTGATGAGGATGGCGAACAGCGGGTTCTGCTTGCTGCGCTTCGCCGTGACCTCGACCCCGGCCTCCTCCAAGCGGTCGCCGAACTCGGAGTCCGACTGGAACGGCAGCACCGTCTCGAACTCCTGCTCGTTCTTGTACTTGCCGGTCACGTCGAGGTTGTCGGTCACCGTCACCTCGGCGATGCGCCCAGCCTCCAGCTCGGAGACGAACTGGCTGTAGGGGATCTCCGTCGGCTCGGTCTGGCCGGCGTTGAGGGTGTTCCAGAGCAGGATGGCCACCAGCAGGATGGCCATCCACAGGAAGAGGTTCTTGAGCGTCGATGAGTTCAATTCAGGTTTCCTCGTCGTCACTACCAAACGGGCCGCGGCGCCGAGGGATTCCCCCGGCGTGCCGAGCTCTCAGCCGGCGACGGCGAGCCGCCCGATGTAGGGCAGGTTGCCGTGTTGGCCCTGGTGCTTGAGTCCGTAGCCGACCAGGCGGCCGGGCCGCTGCGCGGTCAGCGCGCTGTAGTCCGTCTCGAGCTCCGTCCGGCGCTCGCCGGGCATGTCGACCAGCGCCGCCAGCCGCACCTCGCGGGCGCCCTGGTCGCGGAGCTGCTCCATCAGATACGTCTCGGTGACGCCGCTGGTGACGACGTCCTTGAGCAGCAGCACGGTTTCGCCGCGCACCTCGAAGGGGATCGGCCAGTGGATCGCCAGCGGCCGGTCGCCGCCGCCCGAGGTCTCGACGTGGAGCAGCTGGTAGCGCACCGGCCGCTCGATGGCGCGCAGCAGGTCGGCGAGGAAGATCACCGAGCCGTCGAGCAGCGACACCAGCAACGGGTCCGGCGGCAGCTCGGCGTCGAGGCGCCGGCCCAGCTCGTGGATGCGGTTGGCGATCTCCGCGGCGGAGAAGACGGGTTCGATTCGGATCTCGATCATGGCTCGACTAGCTCCGCCACCCACACCGTGGCACCGGTGGACCCCTCGCGGGGCAGGCGGCACGTCTCGGCCACCGTCACCCCGGGCACCCATGCGACCTCGGTGCCCACCACCAGCAGCGGCAGGCGGTCGCGCCGGGAACGCGGCACCCGGCGGTCGATCAGCACCTGCTTGAGGCGCCGGCTGCCGGCGGCGCCCAGGGGCCGCAACCGGTCGCCCGGCCGCCGGCTGCGCACCGTCACCCGGTCGCCCGCCGCGAGGTCGAGGGCGAGGCCGGCGCGGTCGGGGGCGCCGCGGTACATCCACGCCGCCGGCGCCGCCGGACGGAGCCGCAGGACCAGCCCGAGCTCGCGGACCTCCACCTCCCCAGGCACGGTGAGGATATAGGAAAAGCCCGCGGCGGGTGGGGAGCGGCGGCGGCGGGCGAGCACCAGCTCGCCGCCCCGCGTTTCCCAGCGCCAGCCGCCGCCGCAGTCGCAGCCGACCGCGCCGCCGGCCGCGAGCTGCCGCAGCAGCTCCCGCCGCGGCTCGCGCCCGGCCGGGTACGGCGCCCCGGCGCGGCGGTGGAGGAGGGCGAGAGCGTGGGGGAGGAGCGCCGCCGGCAGCGCGCCGAGGGTGGCCCGGTCGACCGCGGCGCCGCCGGCGCCGAGCCGCCGCGGCGCCAGGCGCGCTTCCAGGAGCCGGTCGACGGCGGCGGCGGCACGCTGGACGCGGCCGGCGAAGGCGGCGAGGCGGGGTGCCAACGTCGGCTCGCCGGCGGCCTCGGCCCTGGCGGCGAGGAGCGGCAGCAGGTGGTGGCGGACACGGTTGCGCGGGATCGCCGGGTCGCGGTTCGTCGGGTCCGCGACGGGCTCGAGGCCCGCGGCGCGAACGGCCTCGGCGAGGTGCTGGCGCGGCAGCGAGAGGAGCGGGCGGAGCAGCGCGGGCGTCGCGCGGCGGCCGGCGGCGAGCAGGGAGGCGGGCAGCGGGGCGGCGGGGCGGATGGCGGCGAGGCCGGCGAGGCCGCTGCCGAAGGCGAGGCGCAACAGCACGGTCTCGGCCTGGTCGTCGCGGTGGTGGCCGGTGGCGATCCAGCCGGCGCCGAGGCCGGCGGCGACGCGCGCCAGGAAGCGGTAGCGCCGGCGCCGAGCCGCGGCCTCGCGGCTCGCTCCGCCCGCCTCTCGTGGCGCCAGGCGGTGCTCGACGAACGGCACCCCGAGCCGCCGCGCCCGCCGCGCCGCCCGCCGCGCCCGCTCCCGCGAGCCAGGGTCCGCCGCGTGGTCGACGTGCACCGCCACTACCGGCGGCCCGCCGCGCTCCCGCCGCCGCCGCGCCACCGCCAGCAGCAGCGCCGTCGAGTCCGGCCCGCCGGAGAACGCCACCACCCCCGGCGCCGCGTCCAGCCGCGCAACCAGCGCCCGCGCCTCGCCCTCCAGCCCCGCGCCCCGGCAGAAGGCGTCCAGCGCCGCGTCCAGCCGCCACGCGGGCGCCTGCTCCTCGCCCCGGGTGCCGCCGCCGGCCGCCGCCGCCGGCCCTCCGCGCAGCGCCGCCGGACGCCCGCCATCCACCGCACCCCCCTTCGCCGAGGGGTCGAAGTCGCCGTTGACGTGGACGTTCAACCAGTCCTTCTTTTTTTGGGACCAACGAGAGCTGGTGGCGGTGCACGTCGACCACGCGGCGGATGCGGGCTCGCGGGCGCGGGCGCGGCGGGCGGCGCGGCTGGCGCGGCGGCTCGGGGTGCCGTTCGTCGAGCACCGGCTGGCGCCCCGAGCGGCGGGCGGTGCGAGCCGCGAGGCCGCGGCTCGGCGCCGGCGCTACCGCTTCCTGGCGCGCGTCGCCGCCGGCCTCGGCGCCGGCTGGATCGCCACCGGCC
>CAZLBJ010000625.1:0-11207 GCA_964557755.1 uncultured Thermoanaerobaculia bacterium | reverse complement strand
CCGGAGCTCGCGGCGTGCTGGCGCGACGCCGACACGCCGGACGAGCTGGCGTCGGCGCGTCCGGCCGGGGAAGGTTCGGCGGGCCGCTGACGTTGTCACCTCGGCGGCGGCGTGTTCCGCGCTCGCCCGAGACATCACCCGACCGCGGCACCGCCGCGCAGAACGACCCCGAGGAGACCCACATGCTGCGCAAGACCCTGACCGTCCTGGCCCTGCTGTCCATGGCGACGGTCCCGGCCCATGCCGACACCCTGCTCACCCTCAAGAGCCACCAGGACGCCTTCGAGGTCCAGGGGCAGAGCCAGCCGGCCCAGGACAGCACCGTGGAGCTGTGGATCGGCGAGAAGGGCATCGCCCGCGACGACACCACCAGCCGCGTGGTGCTAACCGGCGGCAAGCTCTATCTCGTCGACCACGGATCGAAGACCTACAGCGCCCTCGACGTGCCGGTGGACCTCGCCGCGCTGCTGCCGGAGGAGATGGCGGCGCAGGTGGCGCAGATGCGCGAGCAGGCGACGATCGCCGCCGACGTCGAGGCCAGCGACGAGACCCAGGAGATCGGCGACTGGACCGCCCGCCGCTATGACGTCTCGCTGTCGAACCAGATGGGCCTCGAGGTCGACCAGGTGATCTGGGCGAGCGAGGAGGTCGGCGTCGACGGCGCCGCCTACAACCGCCTCACCGGCACCCTCGCCGAGCTGCAGCCCGGCGGCGCCGACTGGGTGGAGTCGCTGTCGGTGATGAAGGGCTTCCCGGTGCGGCGCGAGACCACCATGCGCCTCGGCCCCGGCGTCGAGGTGACGACCACCGAGGAGCTGGTGTCGGTGGAGACGAAGGACGCGCCGGAGGGCACCTTCGGGCCGCCCCCCGGCTACACCGAGAAGGAGTTCCGCCCCGGCGCCCAGCCCCCCGGCGCCTGAGCCATCGCCGCCGGCGATCCTCAGCCCGACGCGGCAGCGACGCCCCGGCCTCCGCGAGGAGCCGGGGCGTTTCCTTGTTCGGCGCGCTCCGCTCAGCCCTGGCCGATGCGCCGCCGCAGCAGCTCGTTCTCGAACGCCATGCCGACCTGGGCGGTGGCCAGCTCGAGGATCTCGATGTCCTCGATCGCCTCCTCGCGGTCGCCGTTGTCGCTGTAGATCACCGAGATGACGCGCTGCGCACCGAGCACCGGGAAGATCACCACCTGGCCGTTGTGCGGCCGCCCGAGCAGCTCCGCCAGGCGCTCGGGCAGGCCGGCCTCCTCGAAGTCGAGCGAGCGCGCCTCGGCGAGGTCGAGGCTGCGGGTCAGCGCGTTCTCCTCGTCGAGCGCCAGGCGCAAGCCACGGGTGAGCTCGGCCAGCGGCCGGCCTTCCCGGCCGCTGCCGAAGGCGCCGAGGGCGACCAGCGCGTCGCGCTTGACCAGGAACAGCACCGCGCGCTCCACCGACTCCGAGATGATGTGCATCAGGTTGAGCGCCACCGTCGCCGAGATGAGGCCGGAGCGCAGGTCGCCGAACACCCGGCGCAGGCGCTCGACGCCGTCCTCGGCGCGCTTGCGGCCGCGGCGGCGCGGCGTCGGCGAGGCCATCTCGCGGCGGCTGCGCACCACGTTCTCGACGCAGGCCACCACCGCGTTCGCGTCCGCCGGCAGCGCCGCCACCGCGCCCCCCTCGTAGGCCTGGGCGATCATCGGCCCCGGCTCGACCAGGGCGACGATCGAGGCGCGCGGCCGCGACCGCCGCAGGTTGCGCAGGTCGATGGCGGTGAGCTCCTCCTGGCGCAGGTCGAGCACCACCACCGGCGCCGGCTGGCTGGTCGACTGCGTGCCGGCGCGGGACAGCGAGCAGCGGCGGACGCCGGTGACCACCTGCCGCGCCGCCCGGCCGAGCTCGCGGACCAGGTCGTCGTCGGCCGTCACCACCTGCAGCTCGGGGGCGTCGGCGGCGCCGGCGCCGGGGATCTCGATCTCGCGCTCGTCGAGGCCCAGCAGATCGCTGCCCGGCCACGTCGACTCGTCGAGCAGGCGGCTGGCCGCCGGCTCGGTGTCCTCCCCCACCTCCTCCGGCTCGGCGCGCGGCGGCCGGGCGCCGCGCTGCTCGTCGAAGATGCGCGCCGCCTCGAGCAGCACCATCTGCGTGTTGAGGTCGGCGTCGGGCACCAGGTCGCCGGGGTAGACGGCGATGTCGTCCACCGGCCGCAGGTCGTCGAGCGCGAACTCGAAGCTGCCGTTGTCCCAGCGCACCACCTGCGAGATGGTGTGCTCGATCTGCTGCACCACCACGTCGCGCAGCGCCTCGGCGCCGAGGTGGCCGTCGGCGAGCAGGATCTGGCCGACGCTGCGCCGCCCCGGGCCGAGCGTCTCGTCGGCCAGCGCCTCCTCGAGCACCCGGCGTTCCACCAGGCCGGATTCGACCAGCAGGTCGCCGAGCTTCGGCTGCCCCGGCGCCCGCGCGCTCACCAGCTTGCCACCGTGGAAGCCCACCATGGCGGTCTCGCCGTCGCGGCGCAGCACCAGCGTGCCGGTGCGCTGGCCAAGGTGGATGAACTGCATCACGTCGGCCACCGAGACGTCCTCGAGCGAACCGGAGATGCCGGTGCGGGGCGTGCGCTCGGCGGAGGCGGGACTCATGGGCGGCGGCGAGGAAGCAACGGAAGGAATTCGAAGTACCGAATTATGATCTTATCCGAGCGGGTCACTCGCCGCGCGCCAGCTCGACCAGGCTCTCCAGCGAGCGCAGCTTGCGGTCCTTGGCGGCGTAGAGGCGGGCGGCGAAGAGGGCCGAGGCGGCGTGCGCCGACAGCAGGTCGAGCAGGTCGCGGTCCTCGGCGCGCAGGATCGGCTTGTGGTCGAGCAGGTCGAGCACCACCAGGGCGCCGACTACGACCTGCTGGACCCGTAGCGGCACCGCCGCCAGCACCTGCGAGCCGCCGTCGGGGCCGAGGCGCAGCACGCCGTCGCCGAGCGTGGCGTCGACCATCGGGTCGCCGCCGCGGTATGCGCCGCCGGCGTACAGCGTGTCGGCCTCGCCGAGCCCCTCCTCGAGCGCCACCTCGCAGCCGCCGCCGTCCTCGTCGCGCAGCAGCAGCACGAAGCGCTCGGCGCCCAGCAGGTTGATGGCGATCTCGGCGATCGTCTGCTGCACCTCGTCCGGCTCGAGCGTCGAGTGGAGCTGGTAGGTGGCGACGTAGAGGTTCATCAGGCGGCCGGCCTGGTGCTCCGACTCGACCAGCCGCGCGGCGAGCTCCTTGACGTCGCTCTCGGCGGTGCGCAGGCGCTGCTCGAGCTCGTGGACGCGGCGGCCGGCGGCGGCCCGGCCCTCGTCGGCGCCGGCGTGGCCGAGCCGCTGCAGGGAGGCGAGGTTGCCCTCCAGCACGCGCACCAGCTCGGCGGCGCGGTCGAGGGTGGAGCGGAGCTGGCCGACCAGCTCGGTGCCGGTGACGTCGGGGGAGTCGAGGCGGCCGCCCTCGCGGCCGCCGGCGGGCGGGCTGCCGGCGGCGCTCATCGCTCGCCCGGCAGCCGGTCGATCACCTCGCGCAGCTCGGTGCTGCTGAACGGCTTGGTGATGTAGGCGACGGCGCCGGCCTCGAGCCCGCGCTGGGTGTCCTCCTGGCGCCCCTCGGTCGACACCACGATCACCGGCGGCGGCTGGTTGCCGTCGCGATGCACCTGCTCGAGGAACTCCAAGCCGTCCATCACCGGCATGTTGATGTCGAGCAGCACGAACCGTACCTGCGGGTGCTCGCGCAGCTGCTCCAGCGCCTCGCGGCCGTCGTAGGCGTGGAGCAGCGAGTACGGGCGCAGCATCACCTCGTACATCTTGTGCATCAGCTTGGAGTCGTCGACCACCAGCACCGTTCCACTCACCGCCGCAGTCCCCCTGGACGTTACGAAATCCACTCCCCCGCCAGCCGCACCAGGATACCCCGGAGCCGGCGCACCCGCCATCGCTGCCCTTGCCCAGGCGGCGAGTGTAGCCAACGGGCAGATCCATTACAAGGAATTCGTGAACGCGAGAGAGGCGGGCGGAGCCGTGCCGCCACGCCCCTGGGGTACGCTCCGCCACCATGGATCCGGCAACGGAGGGAGGGCCGGCCGCGGCGGAGCCTCCGGCGCCTGCGGCCGCCGCGAAGTGGCGGCAGATGGGCCTCCTGGCGCTCGCCGAGACGCTGGCCATGGGGCTGTGGTTCTCGGGCTCGGCGGTGGTGCCGCAGCTCACCGCCGACTGGGGGCTCTCCGGCGCGGCGCAGGCGTGGATGACGATGAGCGTGCAGCTCGGCTTCGTCGCCGGGGCGCTGGTCAGCGCGCTGCTCACCCTCGCCGACCGGGTGCCGACGCGCTGGCTGTTCGCCGCCTCCGCGCTCGCAGGCGCCGCCGCCAACGCCGCCATCCCGCTCGCCGCCGCCGCCCTGCCGGCCGGCCAGGCGGCCGGCGCCGCCATCGCCCTGCGCTTCGCCACCGGCGCCGCGCTGGCCGGCGTCTATCCTCCGGGGATGAAGCTGGTCGCCACCTGGTTCCGCGCCGACCGCGGGCTCGGCATCGGCATCCTGGTCGGCGCGCTGACCCTCGGCTCGGCCGGGCCGCACCTGCTCAACGCGCTGCCGTTGTTCGGCCGCGGCGGCATGCCGCCGTGGCCCGGGGTGCTGCTCGCCGCCTCGGCGCTGGCGCTCGCCGCCGCCGCCGTCGCCGCCCTGCTGCTGCGCGAGGGGCCGTACGCCGCCCGCGGCGCGCGTTTCGACTGGCGCTTCGCCGGCCGCGCCCTCGCCCACCGGCCCACCCGCCTCGCCAACCTCGGCTACCTCGGCCACATGTGGGAGCTGTACGCGATGTGGGCGTGGGTACCGGTGCTGCTGCTGGAGGCCTACCGGCGCGCCGGCTGGAGCGCCCAGGGGGCGCGGCTGGCCGGCTTCGCCACGCTCGCCGTGGGCGCTCTCGGCTGCGTCGCCGCCGGCCGCTGGGCCGACCGCGTCGGGCGCACGCGGGTGACGGCGGCCGCCATGGCCGTCTCCGGCGGCTGCGCCCTCGCCGTCGGCCTCTTCTTCGAGCACCCCGCCGCCTTGACCGCCCTGTGCCTGGTGTGGGGCTTCGCGGTGGTCGCCGACAGCGCGCAGTTCAGCGCCGCGGTGAGCGAGCTCACCGAACCGCGCTACGTCGGCACCGCGCTCACCCTGCAGACCAGCCTCGGCTTCCTGCTCACCCTCGTCCCCCTGCGCCTGGTGCCGGCGCTGGTCGAGCCGCTCGGCTGGCGCTGGCTGTTCGCCGTCCTCGCCGCCGGCCCGGCGTGCGGCATCGTCGCCATGCTGCGCCTGCGGAGGCTGCCGGAGGCCGCGCGCATGGCTGGGGGGCGGGGATGAGTCGGAACGTCAACGTCAACGGCGGGGGGAGTGGCGGAGGTGGCGGGGTGGGGTGGGTCCTCGGGCAGGGAGCGGCGAGCTACTGCTCGAACTTTGGAGGGGGGCTCGCCTCCTCGTCCACGGGCCGCCACCGGCGTACGACTCCGGTCGGGATTGCCCTTGGCCCGCTCCCGGGGTCCCTACCCGAGGACCCACCCCACCCCGTAAACCAGCGGTGGCCCCGCAGGAGGAATGAGGGCGTTGGTGGCGGCGAGGCGCGGGCATGCATTCAGTCTCAGCCACCGTGTGCAACGTCAACGTCAACAGATCGGCGAAGGGGGGTTGACGTGGACGTGGGGGTTGACGTTCATCCCCTACCCCACTGCCGGCGCCGTCCCCGGCACCCCCCGCTCCTCGCCAAAGTCCGACTGAAGCGGACGTCCCCCGGACGGAGCCCCTCCACCCGGCGCCGTCCTCGGCACCCCCGCCCCCGCCCATCTTCCGGTCTCGGGCGGTATGATCCCGGCCATGCGGGCCGCCATCCTTGCCGTCGGGACCGAGCTCCTGGGGACCGACCGGCTCGACACCAACTCGTTGCGGCTCACCGAGGTCCTCGAGCTCCACGGAGTGGAGTTGGTGACGAAGGCGGTGGTGGGGGACGAGGAGGGGGTGATCGCCGGGGAGCTGAGGCGGCTGCTGGAGATGGCCGACCTGGTGCTGGTGGGGGGCGGGCTGGGGCCGACGGCGGACGACGTGACCCGGGAGGCGGCGGCCCGGGCGCTCGGCCGCGAGCTGGTCTTCGACGAGGACGTGGCGGCGGAGATCGAGGAGAAGTTCCGTTCTCACGGCATGCGCATGCCGGAGGTCAACCGCCGCCAGGCGAAGGTGCCCGAGGGTGCCGTCCTGCTCGCCAACCCGCGCGGCACCGCTCCCGGCCTGCGGCTCGACGGCGAGCGCGGCACCGTCTTCCTCTTCCCCGGCGTGCCGCGCGAGATGGAGCGCATGCTCGAGCACGACCTCGAGCCGTGGCTCGCCGAGCGCTCCGACGGCGTCGGCCGCGAGCGCGGCGTGCTCAAGGTCGCCAGCCTCCCCGAGTCGACCGTCGAGGAGCGCATCGCCCCCGCCTACGAGGAGTTCGGGCGCGAGTCGATCTCGGTCCTCGCCCGGCCGGGGGAGATCCGCATCCAGTTCTGGGCTTCCGGCCGCCCCGAGGCGCGGCGGGAGCGGCTCGAGCGGATGGCCGACCGGCTCGAGGAGCTGGTCGGGCCGGCCGTCTTCACCCGCGACGGCGACGTCGACCTCTCGGCGGTGGTCGGCGAGCTGCTGCTCCGCGAGGGCGCCACGCTGTCCACCGCCGAGTCGTGCACCGGCGGCTGGCTGGGCCGCCGCGTCACCTCCGTCCCCGGCTCGAGCGACTACTACCCGGGCGGCGTCGTCTCCTACGCCAACGACCTGAAGGAGCGGCTGCTCGGCGTGCCGGCGGCGATGCTCGCCGAGCACGGCGCGGTCTCCGAGCCGGTGGCGCGCGCCATGGCGCTCGGCGTGCGGCGCCTCGCCGGCACCACCTACGCGCTCGCCGTCACCGGCGTCGCCGGCCCCGGCGGCGGCAGCGAGGACAAGCCCGTCGGCACCGTCCATTTCGCCCTCGCCGGCCCGGGCGGCGGCGATGGCGAAGGCGAAATCCTCCGGCACCGCCGCGTGCGCCTCCCGGGCGACCGCGAGCGGGTGCGCTGGATGTCCACCCAACTCGCCCTCGAGATGCTGCGCCGCCACCTGCTCGGCGCGCCGCCGGTGGGGGAGGAGGAACGGCGCCGGCAGGGGGAGGGAGGGGACGCCGGCGTGGTGGCGCAGGCGGGCCTGACGTGAGGCTGTTCGTCGCCCTGGAGCTGCCGGAGGCGCTGCGGCGCGCCGCCGGCGAGCGCATCGCCGCCGAGCGCCGGAACCTGCCCGCCGCGCGCTGGACGCACCCCGAGAACCTCCACCTCACCCTGGTCTTCCTCGGCGAGGTGGAGGAGGCGGCGGTCGACGCCCTGGCCGCCGCACTGGCGGACGCCTTCGCGGCGCACGCGCCGCTGACCCTGCGCCTGGCCGGCGCCGGCACCTTCCCGCCGCCGCCCGCGGACGGGAGCCGGAGCCGCCCGGCGCGCGTCGCCTGGGTCGGCGTGACGGCGGCGGAGGGACTGCCGCGCCTGCTCGCCCTGCAGCTCGCCGCCGACGCCGCCTGCCGCGGCGTCCTCGACCTGCCCCCGGACCGCCGCCCGTGGTCGCCGCACCTCACCGTGGCGCGGCCGAAGGCGCCCTGGCGCGCCGACGCCGCGCGCGCCTTCGTCGCCGCCTTCGCGCCGCCGCTGGGCGAGCCGTTCCGTGCCGCCGCCGGCCGCCTGGTGCGCAGCGACCTCGGCCGCGGCCCCGGCGGCGGCTCGCTCTACACGCCGCTCGCCGACCTGCCGCTGGAGGCCGCGGCGTGAGGCGGCGCCTGCTGTGGCTGGCGCTGGTGGCCGGCGCCTACCTCCTCGGCTCGCTGCCCTTCAGCTACCTGATCGTGCGCCGGCTGACCGGGCTCGACGTGCGCCGCCTCGGCTCCGGCAACGCCGGCGCCACCAACGCGCTGCGCGTCGCCGGCCCCGGCGCCGGCGCCGCCACCCTGCTCCTCGACGTCGGCAAGGGGGCGCTGGCCGCCGGCCTGCCGCGCCTGCTCGGCGCGCCCGGGGCGGTGTCGGCGGCGGCGGCGGTGGCGGTGACCGCCGGCCACGTCTTTCCGGCCTTCCTCCACCTGCGCGGCGGCAAGGGCACGGCGACCGCTTTCGGCGCCCTGGTCACCCTGGCGCCGGGCGCCGCCGCCGGCAGCCTGGGCGTCTTCGCGGCGCTGGTCGGCACCACGCGCTACGTGTCGCTCGGCTCGAGGGGCGCCGCCGCGGCGTTCCCGCTGCTCGTCGCCGCCCGCGTCCTGCGCCGCCGCCACGTCGAGCCGGAGCTGTTCGTCGCCGCCGTCGCCATCGCCGCCCTGGTCGTCTCCCGGCACCGCACCAACCTGCTGCGGCTGCGCGCCGGCGCCGAGCGCAAGCTGGGCGAGGAGCGCGGCGAGCGGGCGCCGCGGCGACCGCGCGAGGAGCCGGGGGACGGCGCGGCGGAGGAGACGCCGTGAGGTCGGTGGCGATCCTCGGCGCCGGCTCCTTCGGCACGGCGCTGGCGGTGCACGCGGCGCGCGCCGAGCGCGAGGTGGTGCTGTGGGCGCGGCGGCCCGAGCTGGCGGCGGAGATGGCTGCGGGCCGGCTCAACCCCGACTACCTGCCGGGCGTCGAGCTGCCGGCGCGCGTCCTGCCCACCGCCGACCTCGCCGCCGTCGCCGCCTGCGAGGTGGTGCTGGTGGCGGTGCCGTCGCACGGCTTCCGCGAGGCGGTGCGGGCGCTCCTGGCGGTGCAGCCGGCGGCGCGCCCGGCGGTGCTCGTCTCCGCCACCAAGGGCATCGAGGTCGAGACCCAGGCGCGGATGAGCGAGGTGGTCTTCGAGGAAGGGATGGCGGCCGACCGCGAGGTGCGCTACGCGGTGCTCTCCGGCCCCAGCTTCGCCGCCGAGCTCGGCCGCGGCATGGCGACGGCGGCGGTGCTCGCCTCCGCCGAGTCCGGCCTCGCCGCCTGGATCCAGGAGGAGCTGGCGACCTCCGGCCTGCGCCTCTACACTTCGGCGGACGTCGTCGGCGTCGAGCTGGGCGGCGCCTCGAAGAACGTCGTCGCCATCGCCGCCGGGGTGGTGTCAGGGCTCGGATTGGGGTACAACACGCTGGCGGCGCTGATCACCCGCGGTCTGCACGAGATCACCCGCCTCGGCGTCTCCTACGGCGGCCAGCAGCGCACCTTCGCCGGCCTCGCGGGGCTCGGCGACCTGGTGCTCACCTGCACCGGCGGCCTGTCGCGCAATCGCCAGGTGGGCCTCGACCTGGCGGCCGGCAAGACGCAGGCGGAGATCGCCGGCGGCCACATGGTGGCCGAGGGCATCCGGAACTCGCTGGCGGTGGCGCGGCTGGCGCGCAAGCGCGGCGTCGAGATGCCGATCACCGAGCAGATGGTGGAGATCCTCTACGAGGGCAAGCCGCCGAAGCAGGCGCTCGCCGAGCTGATGGGCCGCGAGCTGAAGCCGGAAGCCGAGCTGTGAACACCGACGAAGGACCTTCGATGCCCGATCCGATCGCGGGGCGGCACCAGACCGTCCTCATCCTCGACTACGGCTCGCAGTACACGCAGCTCATCGCGCGGCGGGTGCGCGAGAACCGCGTCTACTGCGAGGTCCATCCGTTCGACCTGCCGCTCGACGAGATCCGCCGCCGGGCGCCGGTGGGCCTGATCCTCAGCGGCGGCCCGGACAGCGTCTACCGCGAGGGAGCGCCGGGCGCCGACCCGGGTCTCTTCGCGCTCGGCGTACCGGTGCTCGGCATCTGCTACGGCATGGGGGTGATGGCGCATCTGCTGGGCGGCGAGGTGGAGGCCTCCGACCGCCGCGAGTACGGCCGTGCCGAGATCGAGCTGGCCGGCGACGGCGGACTGCTGTTCGCCGGCCTCGGCGGGCGCCAAACGGTGTGGATGAGCCACGGCGACCGCGTGCGGCGCCTGCCGGAGGGCTTCACCGCCACCGCCTCGACGCCGAGCGCGCCGGTGGTCGCCTGCGAGGACCGTGGCCGCCGCCTGTGGGGCATCCAGTTCCACCCGGAGGTGTCGCACACGGTGGCCGGCGGCGACATGCTGCGCAACTTCCTCTACGAAGCGTGCGGCGCCGAGGGCGACTGGGGGATGGCTTCCTACCTCGAGGAGGCGGTGGAGGAGGTGCGCCGGCGGGTGGGCGAGGAGCGGGTGATCTGCGGCCTCTCCGGAGGCGTCGACTCGTCGGTGGTGGCGGCGCTGCTGACCCGGGCGGTGGGCGGGCAGATGACGGCGATCTTCGTCGACAACGGAGTGCTGCGCAAGAACGAGGCGGCGCAAGTGGTGCACAGCCTGGGCGACGGCCTGGGCATCCCGATCCGTGCGGTCGACGCGCGGCGGCGCTTCCTCGGCGAGCTCGCGGGCGTCAGCGAACCGGAGGCCAAGCGCAAGACCATCGGCCGCGTCTTCATCGACGTCTTCGAGGAGGAGGCGCGGCGCCTCGATGGGGTGCGCTTCCTCGCCCAGGGCACCCTCTACCCGGACGTCATCGAGTCGGTGTCGGTGAAGGGGCCGTCGGCGGTGATCAAGACGCACCACAACGTCGGCGGCCTGCCGGAGCAACTGGGCTTCGAGCTCGTCGAGCCGCTGCGCCAGCTGTTCAAGGACGAGGTGCGCCAGCTCGGGCGCGAGCTCGGGCTGCCCGAGGAGCTGATCCGCCGCCACCCCTTCCCGGGGCCCGGGCTGGCGGTGCGCATCCTCGGCGAGGTCACCGCCGAGCGCGTGGCGCTGCTCCAGGAGGCGGACGCCATCTTCATCGACGAGCTGCGCGAGAGCGGCTGGTCCGACAAGACCAGCCAGGCCTTCGCGGTGCTCTTGCCGGTCAAGAGCGTGGGCGTGATGGGCGACTACCGCACCTACGAGAACGTCGTCGCCCTGCGTGCGGTGGAGACCCAGGACTTCATGACCGCCGACTGGAGCCCGCTGCCCTACGACCTCCTCGGCCGCGTCGCCAGCCGCATCGTCAACGAGGTCCGCGGCATCAACCGCGTCGTCTACGACGTCACCAGCAAGCCCCCCGGCACGATCGAGTGGGAGTGAGGTGGCTTTAGAGGATCTCCTGGATCGGGTGGACGTGGACGATGTAGAGGTAGAAGAAGAGGAACGACAGGCCGAGGATGATGACGCCGAGGACCGGGGAGCGGACCTTGAAGCGGTCGAGGCCGGCCTCGAGCTCGCCGCCGAGCGCGTCGGGGCCGGGGCCGG
>CAZLBJ010000624.1:0-2582 GCA_964557755.1 uncultured Thermoanaerobaculia bacterium | reverse complement strand
GCTGCACCACCTCGAAGGTGAAGCGCCGCTGGCTGTCCGGCGTGCCGGCGAGGAAGAACGGCAGGTGGCCGGCGCCGCCGGCCTCGACGACGTGGACGTTGCGCCAGGCGACGCCGCGGCTGCGCAGGAAGGCGCGGTACTGCCGCCAGTCGAAGTACGCGCCCCCCGGCGGCAGCCCGTCGCAGCGGTCGAAGACCGGGAATGGGTCCTTCGCGGACGCCAGCGCGGGCCGCGCCACCACCAGGAAGCTGTAGGGCGGCGGGCCCCAGCGGGCGACGTCGACGGCGGGAGGCGCGAAGCGGATGGGGTCGAGCTCGAATGGCACGTCGCCCTGCAGGACCTCCCACTGGTCCGTGCCCTGCGGCTCGAGGCGTTGCCAGCGCTCGGGGGGGACCAGCGTCGCCGCCGGGCTGGCGAACACCCGCACCGTCACGTCGGCCTCGCCCATCCCCCGGTTGCGCAGGCGGACGTAGACGTCGTAGTCGCCGCCGCCGGGCACCACCCGCGCGCCCGGGGCCGGGTGGTGGGCCAGCGGCCCTCCCCAACCCGGCTCCTCGCCGGCGCCGACCACCATCACGTCCGGGCTGGAGCTGACCGGGTCGCGCCTGCGCGGCCGCGAGCCGTCGTCGCCGGGGTGGCGCCGCACGTAGACGTCCGGCACCACCCGCAGCACGTCGCGCAGCAGGCGCTTCAAGTCGGGCATCACCCCGATGCGGCCGGGGACGTTCGGACCCTGCGGCGTGCCCGCCCTCGGGTCCGACAGCAGGGCGCGCATCTCCAGCGAGTCGAGGGTGCTCGGGGTCAGGGCCTGCACCAGCGCCGCGGCGGCGGCGACGATCGGCGAGGCGCTGGAGGTGCCGGAGAAGGTGTCGGTGTAGAAGTCGGTGGAGCTGCTGCCGGCGAGGTCGCCGTAGCCGCAGCTCGTCACGCTGTCGCCCCAGGCGAAGCAGTCGACGCGCGAGCCGTGGTTGGAGAACGGCGCGCGGTCGTGCGGCAGCACCGACCACGCGGCGCCGACCAGGATGGCGCCGCTGTCGCGGAAACCGGGGCCGCCGCGGCGCAGGCTGCGGCCGGTGTCGGGGTCGACGTAGGCGTCGAGGTTGCGGCCGCCGTTGCCGGCCGCCTCGACGACGACGACGCCGAGCGCCGCGGCGAGGCGGATGGCGTCGAAGTCGGCGGCGTGGACCTCGGTGGGCAGGCCGGCGCGCTGCACCTCCAGCAGCAGCACGTCGCCGCGCCCGAGAGGGGGATGGGCGCCGCCCGGCAGCAGGGTGTGGAGGATCGCCGCCGCCACGTGGCCGTTGGTGCCGGCGAACGGCTGCTTCGCTTCCGAGGCGTCTTTCGCTTCCGAGGCGTCTTTCTCTTTCGAGGCGTCTTTCTTTCCCTTCGACAGGTAGTGCGAGCTGAGGCGGAACTCCGCCACGGGCCGCGCGCCGCCACGCAGCAGGCCCGCCGCCGCGAGTTGCCCGAGCACGGCGGTGCCGTGGTGCCCGCCGCCGCCCTCCTCGCTCGGATCGTCGCGATTGGCACCGTGGAAGAGCCGGTCTTCGATGCCCCCGGCGGTGAAGTCCTGATGGTCCGTCTCCCAGCGCTGCTCGAGGTCGCAGACGGCGAGCGTCGACGTCGGGTCGGGGAGCTGCGTCCACGCCCAGCGGGCGCCGATGCCGAAAGGCGCGTCGTCGAGGTAGCACTGGAACTCCTCCAGGCGGGTGCCGTCGGCGACCGGCGGGTACCGCGGGTCGAGCGCCGCCAGCTCGCGGTAGGCGAGCTCGACCTCCGGCAGCGCGTTGAGCCTGTCGACCAGCTCGCCGGCCTTGTCGGGGTGGGCGCCCAGGTCGACGCGCCAGTAGCGGGTGAGGCTGCTGAGCGGCGCCAGGCGCGTCGTCCGGGCCTGCTCCTCCAGGTCCCGGATGGCGGCGAGGAGCTGGCGGCGGGTTCGGCGGGGGCCGGGGGCGATCAGCGGTGTGCCGCGCAGGCTCAGCGGCGGCGGATCGGGCTCCCGCTCGGGCGGAAGCTCGCCGCCGTTCCCGTTCCCGTCCTCGCCGCCCTTGCCGTAGCACTGGTCCGGATCCTGAGGATCCTGCTCGCGGTCGAGCTCTCGGTCGCCCGCGTCGCCGGCGCGCATGCCGAGGGCGCCGGTGCCGCCGCCGCCCTGGTCCGCCTGCTCACCGCCGCCCTCCCCTCCGTCCTTCCCGCCGTCGCCGGACCGCCACTCCTTGCCGAGCTCGAGGACCGCCTTCAGCCCGTCGAGCCCGTTTTGGTTGGCGACGTTCCACAGGTGCTCGAGGTCCTCCTGGTCGAAGCCGCTCACGAGACGGACGATCACCGCGCCGCAGTAGTCGTTCGACCCCATCTCCGGCCGCGCCGGCGGTTCGTCGCAGGCGCAGGTGCGGCAGGGAGGCGAGCAGCCGCAGCCGTGGCCGAATGGCGCCCACGGCGCGCCGCGGTGCACGGTCACGGTGGTGCGGCCACCGCCGCGCGGGTCGTCGGGCAGTGCCGTCGTCCGGTCGTGCTCCGGGTCGTCTGGCAGAGCCGTCGTCCGGTCGTCCTCCGGATCGTCCGGCAGCGCCGTCGTCCGGTCG
>CAZLBJ010000623.1:0-2507 GCA_964557755.1 uncultured Thermoanaerobaculia bacterium | reverse complement strand
GGGCGGTGGTGGGGCTCGTCGACTCCCACTGCCATCTCCAGAGCCTGCCGGCGGACGAGCGCGAGGCGGCGCTCGACCACGCCCGCGAGCGCGGCGTGGTGGGCTTCCTGGTGCCGGCGGTCGACCTCTCGCAGGCCGACGGCCTGCTCGCCTTCAGCCACCGCCACGCCGACGTCTGGTGCGCCCTCGGCACCCACCCGCACGAGGCGGGCACCTGGGGCGGCGGCGACGCCGCGCGGCTCGCCGGCCTGTGCCGCGACCCGAAAGTGGTGGCGGTGGGCGAGTGCGGCCTCGACTTCCACTACGACCACGCGCCGCGCGACGTGCAGGAGCGGGTGATGCGCGAGCAGTGGCACGTCGCCCTCGACCTCGGCCTGCCGGTGGTGGTGCACAACCGCGACTCGAACGACGCCATGCTGGCGGTGGTGCGCGACCCGGCGTTCGCCGCCCTCCAGGCCGACTTCCACTCCTTCGCCGGCGGCCTGGAGATGGCGCGCGAGCTGGTGCGCCACGGCTTCTACCTCGGCTTCACGGGCATGATCACCTTCCCGCGCGCCGGCAACGTGCGCGAGGTGATCCCCGAGCTGCCGCCCGACCGCGAGCTGGTGGAGACCGACACCCCGTATCTGGCGCCGGTGCCGTTCCGTGGCAAACGCAACCAGCCGGCCTGGGTCGTCGAGGTCGCCCGCCGCCTTGCCGAGGAGCGCGGCGAGCCCTACGCCGACACCTGCCACCGCACCGGCGAGAACTTCTTCCGCCTGTTCCCGAAGGCCGGGGGTTGAGGGTCCTGCGCCGCGAGAGCTTAAGGCCGCCCTCGCCGTGAGTGCCGCCGGCGCCCCGCCGCTGCTGCGTCTGCGTTCCGCCGCCGGGCGTTGGACGGTGGCGGCGGCGGTGGTCGGTTCCGGCGTCGTCTTCGTCGAGAGCACGGTGGTCAACGTCGCGCGGCCGGCGATGGGCCGCGACCTCGGCCTCGGCGTCGCCGGCCTGCAGTGGATCGTCAACGGCTACATGGTCACGCTCACCGCGTTGCTTCTGCTCGGCGGCGCGCTGGGCGACGCGGCGGGGCAGAAGCGGATCTTCGACGCCGGGCTGGTCGCCTTCGCCGCCGGCTCGCTGCTGTGCGCGCTGGCGCCGACCTTCCCGCTGCTCGTCGCCGCCCGCCTGGTGCAGGGCGCCGGCGGCGCCCTGTTGGTGCCGACCAGCCTCGCCCTGCTCGACACCGCCTTCGTCGTTGAGGACCGCGGCGAGGCGATCGGCTCGTGGGCCGGCTGGTCGGCGGCGTCGACGGCGATCGGGCCGCTCGTCGGCGGCGCCCTGGTCGAAGTCGCGTCCTGGCGCTGGGTGTTCGCCGCGGTGGTGCCGCTGGCGCTCGCCGGCCTGGCGATCAGCCG
Organism: uncultured Thermoanaerobaculia bacterium; assembly: GCA_964557755.1. GTDB lineage: Bacteria > Acidobacteriota > Thermoanaerobaculia > Multivoradales > JBCCEF01 > CAZLBJ01. The sequence continues at coordinate 1,116 of CAZLBJ010000623.1, read as the reverse complement.
CCGGCGGGTGCCGTCGCCGCCGCGCCGCCCGCGGCAGGCGGTCGACGCCGGCGGCGCGCTGCTCGCCAGCGGCGCTCTCGGCGCCGTGGTGTGGGCGCTGATCGAGGGCCCGGAGCGCGGCGCCACGCCCGCGGTGCTCGCCGCCGGCGGCCTCGGCCTGGCGCTCGCCGCCGCCTTCGTGGTCTTCGAGGCGCGCCGGGACGATCCGCTGCTGCCGCTGGGGATGTTCCGCTCGCGCCAGTTCGCCGGCGCCAATGCCACGACGCTCCTCGTCTACGCCGCCCTCGGCGCCCTCTTCTTCCTCCTCATGGTGCAGCTCCAGGGCGTCCTCGGCTACGGCGGCCTCGCCGCCGGCGCCTCGCTGCTGCCGATCAACGTCCTGATGCTGCTGCTGTCGCGCCGCGCCGGCCGCTGGGGCGAGCGGCACGGGCCGCACCTGCCGATCGCCGCCGGCAGCCTGCTGGCGGCAGCCGGGCTGGCGCTGTTCTCCCGCGTCGGCCCCGGCGCGGGCTGGGTGACGCACGTGCTGCCGGCGACGCTGGTCTTCGGCGCCGGCCTGGCGGTCCTGGTGGCGCCGCTGACCGCCTCGGTGCTGGCGGTGGCCGGCGCGGGCCGCACCGGCATGGCGTCGGCGGTCAACAACACCGCCGCCCGCCTCGCCGGCCTGCTCGCCGTCGTGCTGGTGCCGCTGGCGACGGGGATGGCAGGGCTCGACGACTTCACCGGCGACGCCTTCGCCGCCGGCTTCCGGCGCTCGATGTGGATCTGCGCCGCCCTCTGCGTCGCCGGGGCCGCCGTGGCCTGGTGGACGGTACGAGAGGGAGGCGAGGCCGGCGACGCGCCGCACCCGACCCCCACCCACGGCTGCCCGCGGCGCAGCGCCTAGGCCGTGGATCGGTATACTCCAATTCGGTATACTCCAAGATAGTAAAGATCCCTTGCCGAGGAGGTTCCGATGAACTACCGTGCGGCCGAGTGGAGATTGGCGCTCCTGTGGCTGACCGCCGCTCTATCGATGCTCCTGCTCCTGGCGGTACAGAGCCTGCTCGGCTTCTATCTCGACCGTGCGGGCGAGGTGTGGGAGTGGTTCCTGCCCACGGTGATGCCGACGCTCAC
>CAZLBJ010000622.1:0-5818 GCA_964557755.1 uncultured Thermoanaerobaculia bacterium | reverse complement strand
CGGCCGCGTCGAGGTGACGGCCGAGGTGCTGTCCGCGGAGCCGGTCGCCGAGCTGGTGGTGCGCGTCGACGGCCGCGTCGCCGCCCGCCTCACCGCGCCGCCGTGGACGGTGGAGGTCGACGTCGGCGAGGCCAACGTGGCGCACGACTTCGAGGTCGAGGTGCGCGACGCCACGGGCGCCACCGCCGTCGCCCGCACCACCACCGCGGCGGTGCGCGTCGACGAGGCGCTCGACCTCGAGCTGCAGCAGCTCTACGTCACCGTCGGCGGCGGCTACGGCCTCGGCGACGACCACCTCGAGCGCGGCGACTTCCGCGTCCTCGACGACGGCCGCCGCCAGGAGATCGTCACCTTCGAGCGCGGCGACGCCCCGCTGGCCGCCATGGTGCTGGTCGACACCAGCGACAGCATGCAGGGCGACAAGCTGCGCACCGCCCTCGAGGGCGCCCAGGTCTTCCTCTACGGCATGCGCTCGCTCGACGAAGCGCGGCTGACGCTGTTCTCCGACCGCCGCATCCGCGACTCGGCCTTCTCGAGCCACGCGGACGACGTCACCTTCGGCCTCGGCAGCGCGGCCGCCGCCGGCGGCACGGCGCTCAACGACCACCTCTACTACGCCCTGCGCCTGCTCGACGGCCGCCAGGGGCGGCGGGTGGTGATCGTGCTCTCCGACGGCATCGACACCGACAGCCTGCTCGCCGCCGAGGACGTGCGCTGGGCGGGGCGCCGCAGCCAGGCGGTGATCTACTGGATCCGCCTGCGCGACCCGCGCCCGCCGGGTACCTTCTCGTCGTCCTGGCGCAGCCGCGAGGAGCAGGCGCGCGAGCTGGCGACGCTGGAGCGCACGGTGGCCGAGAGCGGCGGCACGGTGCACCCGATCGCCGACGTCGACGGCGCGGCCGAGGCCTTCCGCGACATCCTGCGCGAGCTGCGCCGCCAGTTCGTGCTCGGCTTCTACCCCAGCCGCAACCTCGGCGACGGCGCCTGGCACGAGATCGAGGTCACCCTCCCCGGCACCAGCGGCCGCACCGCCCGCACCCGCGACGGCTACGTCGACTACTGAGCGCCGTCCGCCGCCGCCGCGCGCACCAGCGGCAGCTCGACGAAGCTCTCACGGCCGGGCGCGTGGTGGACGCGGTGCGTGGCCTTGACGTAGTCGTCCGGCTCGGCCCAGAAGATGCTCGGCACGAAGGTCTGCGGGTTGCGGTCGTAGAGCGGGAACCAGCTCGACTGCACCTGCACCATGATGCGGTGGCCGGGCAGGAAGACGTGGTGGACGTCGGGCAGGCGGAAGCGGTAGGCCAGCGGCTCGCTGGCGGCGAGCGGCCGCGCCTCCTCGAGGCTCTCGCGGTAGCGGCCGCGGAAGACGTCGGCGGAGACCATCAGCTCGTAGCCGCCCATCTCCGGCTGCGCCGCCACCTCGTCCGGGTGGACGTCGATCAGCTTGACCACCCAGTCGGCGTCGGTGCCGCTGGTCGAAGCCACCAGGTTCGCCCACGGCGTGCCGCTCACCCGCACCGGCTCCTCGAGCACCTCGGAGACGAAGACCAGCACGTCCGGCCGGCTGGAGGCGAAGCGCTGGTCGCGCACCAGCCAGGTGCGCCACGCCTCGCCGCCGTCGTGCTCGCCGCCCCACACCGGCCGCGGCAGGAAGGGCACCGGCTTGGCGGGATCGGAGAGGTACTCGCTGAACGGCGCGGCATCCGCGCCCGGCGCCGCGAAGCCGGCCGCGCCGTCCGCCGCCAGGTAGAACGGCACCGGCTCGATGGTGGACGCCGCCTCGCCCGCCGCCGGCCACGCCTGCAGCCGCCGCCAGCGGTTGGTGCCGGTCTCGAAGACGGTCACCGGCGCCAGCCCGGCGGCCGGGGCACCCTCGATCAGGTGCTGGGCGAGGAACGGGCGCAGCATCTCCTGGCGGAAGGTGAGTGCCGTGTCGCTGCCGAAGCGGATGGCGCCCAGCGCGCTGCCGTCGAGGATCTGCTGGCCGTGGCGCCACGGGCCGGCGACGTAGAAGACGCGGTCGTTGCCCGTGTCCTTGGGCTCCAGCGCGCGATAGACGGCGGGGGCGCCGTAGATGTCCTCCTGATCCCACCAGCCGTGGACCAGCATCACCGCCGGCACTTCGAGCGGCCGCGCCGCCAGGATCTTGTCGACCGCCTGGTCCTGCCAGTAGGCGTCGTAGGCCGGGTGCTCGAGGAGCTTGCGCCAGAAGCCGAGCTGCTCGAGGCCGTAGCGCCGCCCCAGCTCCCCCGCCGAGCCGGCGTCGAGGAAGGCGCTGTAGTCGTCGAAGTGGGTGCGCCACCACTTGGTCTTCGACTTGCGGGTCGCCTGCTGGTTGTAGACGAACGACGCCATCAGCTGGCGGAAGGCGCCGTGGTGGAACCAGTCGTCGCCGAGCCAGCCGTCGACCATCGGGTTCATCGGCACCGCCACCTTGAGCGCCGGGTGCGGGTCGACGAGCGCCATCAGCGGCAGGAAGCCGTCGTAGGAAATGCCGAGGATGCCGACGCGGCCGTTCGACTCGGGCACGTTCTGGACCAGCCACTCGATGGTGTCCCAGGTGTCGGTCGAGTGGTCGACCGGCGTCGGGTTCTGCGGCCCGCGCAGCGGCCGGTTCATCACGTAGTCGCCCTGCGAGCCGTGCTTGCCGCGCACGTCCTGGACGACGCGGACGTAGCCGTCCTGGACGATGACGTCGGTGGCGTTGTCGTAGCCCTGGAGCACCGGGCCGAGGTGGGCGCTGTCGGCGTGGCCGGTCAGCGCGTCGGCGTCGTAGGGCGTGCGGGTGAGCAGGATCGGCGCGCCCTGGGCACCCTTCGGTACCAGGATCACCGTGTGCAGCGTCACCCCGTCGCGCATCGGGACCTCCACCGTGCGCCGCTCGTGGTCGAAGCGATCGGTGACCGGCGTGAACTCCGCCGGGATCTCGCTCGCCAGCTCGGGATAGCCGGCGGGCTCCGGCGGCGGCGCCGCCGCCTCCTGGGCCGCGGCCAACGGCGCCAGGGCCAGCGCCAGGACGACGAGGGCGGCCGCCAGGACCTGCGGCCAGCCGGGGTGCTGCGTCTGTTTCCACGACATACGATGGCCTCCAGTCGAAGAAGTCCGTTCCTCTCCGCCAGGGACGATACACCGCACGCAGCCGGAGCTGTCCGCCCGCCGCCTTCGACGGCAGCAGGTAGGGCAACGGAGGAGGTCCCATGGACGAGACGCGTCGAGAACCGCTGACCGAGCCGTCGTTCGAGTGTTTCACCGTCGAGATGGTTCCCTGGACGCTGGACGCCGCCGAGCTGGGGGCCCAGGCGCGGGCGGTCCTCACCGAGGTGCTGGGGGCGCGGGCCGACGACTGGGAGGTGTCGCCGGTGCACCCCGACGAGCCGGCCAGCTTCGACTTCGTGCCGCCCGAGCCCGGGGCGCTCGACGTCGACGAGGCCTGGCAGCTCACCTACGCGCTGCAGGAGAGCCCCGGCGTGGTGGACGCGGAGCCTTCCTTCGAGATCCTCCAGGACAACGTCGGGGGCACGCCGGCGGACCTCGCGGCGGCCGAGGACTCGCTGTTCGCCGCGCTGGCCACCGCCGCCGCCGACGAGGTCGACGAGGACGACTTCGAGTGGAGCCCGCAGCTGATCCGCGCGCCGCAGGCGTGGGAGCTGCCGTCGCAGGGCGGCCACAGCCGCGGCGAAGGCATCCTGATCGGGCACCCGGACAGCGGCTTCCGGCGCCACGGGCAGATCTTCGACACGGAGCCGAGCCGGTTCCTCGCCGAGCGCGGTTTCGACTTCGTAGGCCGCGACGCCATCGCCGAGGACGAGGACGGAGGGCACGGCCTGGGAACGGCGAGCGTGATCATGAGCGCCGGCGACACGACGGCGGCGGAGTTCGTCACCGGCGTCGCGCCGGCGGCGCGGATCATCCCCTACCGGGTCGCCAAGCGGCGGCCGGTGGTGCCGATCCCCATCCTCTTCCGCAGCGGCATGCGGCGCCTGCGCCAGGCCGTCGACCGAGCGGTCGCCGACGGCTGCCACGTCATCTCGATCAGCCTCGGCTGGCTGCAGAACCGGTCCCTGCACAGGGCGATACAGCGGGCGGTCGAGGCCGAGGTGATCGTCGTCGCGGCGGCGGGGAACAAGGTGCCCTTCGTCGTCTGGCCCGCCCGCTACCCCGAGGTCGTCGCGGTCGCCGGCTGTACCTTCCAGCGGCGCATCTGGCTGGGGTCGAGCTTCGGCCGCCAGGTGGCGGTGAGCGCTCCGGCGCGCAACGTCTGGAAGGCGACACGCGAGGGCGCCGACCAGGTAGTGCGGCAGAGCGACGGCACCTCCTACGCAGCGGCCAGCACCGCCGGCGTCGCGGCGCTGTGGCTGGCCCACTGGGGCCGGGACCGCCTGCTGCAGACGTACGGCGGCGAGTTCCGCCTCTCGACGGTCTTCCGCCGGCTCCTCGTCGCGACCGTGGATCCGGAGCCGGTCGGCGCGCTCGGGATGTTCGGCGCCGGCATCGTCAACGCCGAGCGGCTCCTGGAGCAGGAGCTCCCCAGCCTGGAGACGCTGCGGGCGTCGTCGTCGTTCGCTTTCGAGGCCGCCGCGCTCGCCGGCGAGGCGCCGGCCGCGACCGCCGGCTTCAACACCGTCGCCGCGGCTTTCGACTCGGTGCCGCGCCCCGCGCTGCGGCGCGAGCTCGGCGGCCTGCTCGGCATCGCACAGGACGACCTGGACCGCCGCCTCCAGGGCGTCGGGCGCGAGCTGACGTTCCACCTGCTGACGACGCCGGAGGTGCGCGAGGGCCTGGTGCGGACGGCGGCAGCCGCCAACGTCCCGATGGTGGTGCTTGCCGGCGAGGCGGCGCTCGCCGCGCCGGCCGAGGCCACGGCGGCCCTCGCCGGCGGCCTGTCCGGTCTCGCGCTCTCGGACCGCCTCCGCTCGCGGCTGTCCGGCTGACCGGGGGCGGCACCGCCATGGCGCCACCGGCAGGGCCGCCCCCCCCGCCGCGGTTCGCAGTAACGAAGTCCGTACTTGATCGCCTGATTAATTCGGACTATGCTGCCGTCAACCGGTCAGTTCAGTGAGCATCACCAGGCGGTGCGCGGGTCGGGACTGGGAACAGCCCGTCCTCCGCTTGGGGGAGACGTGCAGCCGATGAAGGCCGCGGAGCGGAGCGGGCGATCGACCTGGTGGTGCCCCCCGCCCGCGGTAGGGCAGACCTTCCGAGGGAGCACCCGATGGTGAACGACGACCCGATCTTCCAGCCCCTCCGTTTCCGCCACCTGACGGTCAAGAACCGTCTCTTCCGCTCCAGCATCTCCGGGCGCTGGGACAACTACGACGGCTCGGGCAACCCGGCGCGCATCAACTGGGAGGAGAAGTTCGCGCGCGGCGGCGTCGGCGCCATCATCTCGTCGTTCACGCCGATCCACCGCCGCGGCCGCATCCTGCCCAACTACGCGATGATCGAGGACGACTCGCGCATCCCCTTCTGGCGCAAGGTCGGCGAGAAGGTCCACGAGTACGACTGCAAGTTCATCATGCAGCTCAGCCACTCGGGGCGCCAGCGCGACGTCGGCGGCGTCGAGAACCTGTACAACAAGTCGCTGTCGTCGACCAGCAAGATGGACACCTTCCACGGCCTGCTGTGCCAGGCGGCGACGACGTCGGAGATCCAGCAGCTCGTCGGCTGGTTCGCCGACGGCGCGCGGCGGGCGCGCGAGGCGGGCCTCGACGGCATCGAGCTGCACAGCGCCAACGGCTACCTGTTCACGCAGTTCTTCAGCTCCGCCATCAACGACCGCAAGGACGAGTACGGCGGGTCGCTGGAGAACCGCGCCCGC
>CAZLBJ010000621.1:0-3304 GCA_964557755.1 uncultured Thermoanaerobaculia bacterium | reverse complement strand
GGCGGCCGCGTCGTCATCGCCGACGAGACCTACATCCGCGAGTCGATCGTCAGCCCGCAGGCCAAGGTGGTGGCCGGCTGGCAGCCGATCATGCCCACCTTCAAGGGCCAGGTCACCGAGGAGCAGCTCGCCGCCCTGGTGGCGTACATCAAGACACTGGGCACCGAGGCCGACCAGCCCCTGCCCGGCGCGGCGGCGGCCGCGGCGGCCGTCCCCGGAGGCCGAGGAAACCCATGAGCGACACCCCGAGCCAGGCCCTGCCGGCCAACTACCTCACCGGCGGCGGCTGGGACCTCAAGTCCTGGCTGCTGACGCGCGACCACAAGCGCATCGGGATCCTCTACATGATCTCGATCACGCTGTTCTTCTTCCTCGGTGCGCTGTTCGCGCTGCTCATCCGGCTGGAGCTGCTGACCCCCGCCGGCGACTTGCTGGAGCCGGACACCTTCAACCGCATGTTCACCATGCACGGCGTGGTGATGATCTTCTTCTTCCTCATCCCGTCGATCCCGGCGACGCTGGGCAACTTCCTGGTGCCGATCATGATCGGCGCCAAGGACCTCGCCTTCCCGCGCATCAACCTGGCGAGCTGGTACCTCTACAACATCGCGGGCCTGATCACCCTCTACGCCATCGTCGCCGGCGGCGTCGACACCGGCTGGACCTTCTACACGCCGTTCTCCACCACCTACTCGAACAGCTACGTGGTGCTGACGCTGGTGGGCATCTTCATCAACGGCTTCTCGTCGATCTTCACCGGCCTCAACTTCATCGTCACCATCCACCGCATGCGGGCGCCGGGGCTGACCTGGTTCCGCCTGCCGCTGTTCATCTGGAGCCACTACGCGACCAGCCTGATCATCATGCTGGGCACGCCGGTGGTGGCCATCACCCTGCTGCTGGTGGTGGTCGAGCGCGCCTTCGGGCTCGGCATCTTCGACCCGGCGCTGGGCGGCGACCCGGTGCTCTACCAGCACATGTTCTGGTTCTACTCGCACCCGGCGGTGTACATCATGATCCTGCCGGGCATGGGGGTGATCTCGGAGCTGATCGCCGCCTTCTCGCGCAAGAAGGTGTTCGGCTACCACTTCGTCGCCTTCGCTTCGATCACCATCGCCGTCCTCGGCTTCCTGGTGTGGGGGCACCACATGTTCGTCTCCAGCCAGTCGGCCTACGCCGGCATGGTGTTCAGCGTGCTCAGCATGCTGGTGGCGGTCCCCTCGGCGGTGAAGGTGTTCAACTGGACGGCCACCCTCTACCAGGGGTCGATCTCGCGCGAGACGCCGATGCTCTACGCGCTGGGCTTCATCGGGCTGTTCACCATCGGCGGGCTGACCGGGGTGATGCTGGCGACGATGGGCATCGACGTCCACGTCCACGACACCTACTTCGTGGTGGCGCACTTCCACTACATCATGGTCGGCGGCGCGATCATGGCCTACCTCGGCGGCCTCCACTACTGGTGGCCGAAGATCACCGGGCGCATGTACCCGGCGTTCTGGTCGCGGGTGTCGGCGATCCTGGTCTTCGTCGGCTTCAACCTGACCTTCCTGCCGCAGTTCTTCCTCGGCTACATGGGCATGCCGCGGCGCTACTGGACGTACCCGGAGGAGTGGCAGGTGCTCAACGTTCTGTCGACCGCGGGGGCGACCATCCTCGGCGTCGGCTACCTGCTGCCCTTCACCTACCTCTTCTGGTCGCTCAAGTACGGCCAGCGGGTGGGCGACAACCCGTGGGGCGCGACCGGGCTCGAGTGGGAGACGACGTCGCCGCCGCCGACCGAGAACTTCCACGAGCCGCCGGTGGTCACCAGGGACCCCTACGACTACAGCGACTTCGACGGCACCCGGGACCGGCGGCCGCACCTGGCGCGCGAGGAGGAGGAGTATGCCTGAGGCGGCGCACCACCACGGCCACCCGGCCCTGCAGCACCACTTCGACACGCTGGAGCAGCAGAAGGAGTCCTCGACGCTCGGGATGTGGATCTTCCTGGTCACCGAGATCATGTTCTTCGGCGGCCTGTTCTGCGCCTACCTGATCTACCGGCGCAACAGCTTCGCCGGCTTCGCCGAAGCCAGCCACGAGCTCGACGTCACGCTCGGCACGGTGAACACGGCGGTGCTGATCGGCTCCAGTCTGACGATGGCGATGGCGGTGTGGTCGGCGCAGACCGGCCGCCGCAAGCTGATCGTCGCCTTCCTGGCGGCCACCATCGCGCTGGGCGGCGTCTTCCTCGGCATCAAGGCGGTCGAGTACAGCCACAAGTTCCACGAGGACCACGTGCCGGGGACGCACTTCCTGTGGGAGGGGGCGTACCCGGAGGCGGCGGAGCAGTTCTACTCGCTGTACTTCGCGATGACCGGCCTGCACGCGCTGCACATGGTGATCGGCATCGGCGTGCTGCTGTGGCTGGCGGTGCCGTCGTGGCGCGGCAGGTTCGGGCCGGACTACCACAACCCGATCGAGGTCACCGGCCTCTACTGGCACTTCGTCGACATCGTGTGGATCTTCCTGTTCCCGCTGCTCTACCTCATCGGCCGCCACTGACCGCGAGGAGCCCCGAGGCATGTCCCAGCACGTCGTCCCGCGCAAGACCTACCTGCTGATCTTCGCCGCCCTGCTGGTGGGCACGGCGCTCACCGTGGCGGCGGCCTTCGTGGATCTCTCGGCGGTGACCGGCATCCCGGCGCTGAACGACGTCGTGATGCTGGGCATCGCGGTGGCCAAAGCGGTGCTGGTGGTGCTGTTCTTCATGCACGTCAAGTACAGCGGCCGCCTGACCGCCCTCACCGTCCTCTCCGGCGTCCTCTTCTTCCTCATCCTCATCGGCATCACCCTCTCCGACTACCTCACCCGCGGCCTGATCGGCATCCCGGGGCGCTGACCGAGAGAGAGAAACGCCCCCGCCGGCGAGGCGGGGGCGTCAGGAGCTCCGGGCAGCGGCCGGCGCTCAGTCGAGCGGCTCGGCGGTGCCGGCGGCGATCGCCTGGTCGATCAGGACGTCGAGCGCCTCGCGCGCCTTCGCCGAGGCGGCGCGCTGCTGCTCGCCGAGCTCCTGCTGCTGCTCGCCCAGCGCCCGCTGCTGCTCGCCGAGCTCGCGCTGCTTCTCGCCCAGGGCGCGCTGGCGCTCGCCGAGCTCGCGCTGCCGGTCGCCCAGCTCCTGCATCTCGGCGTTCAGCTCCCGCTCGCGGCGCTCGAGGTCGGCGAGGGCGGAGGCGTCGGGCCCGTCCTCCAGCTCGAGCGTCATGCGCTTGGCGGCGACGGTGGCGATCTCGGCCGCCAGGCGGGCCTGCCGCACGCCGAG
>CAZLBJ010000620.1:0-3736 GCA_964557755.1 uncultured Thermoanaerobaculia bacterium | reverse complement strand
TCTCGCGCGCCGACTTCCGGGCGCTCTACGGCGGCAGCCGGGCGCTGCTCGACCCGCGGCTGGTGTGGATCGCCCGCGACCCGGGCGGCGAAGACGCGGGCTTCGTCTTCGCCTACCCGGATCTCTTCGAGGCGGTGCGCGCGATGCGCGGCCGGCGCGGGCCGCTCGCCCGCCTGCGCTTCCTGCTCCGCCGCGGCCGCGCCCGGGCGGTGAACGTCAAGACCCTCGGCGTGCTGCCGGAGCACCGCCGCAGCGGCCTCGCCGCCGCCCTGATGAGCCGCGCCTACGAGGGCGGCCTCGCCGCCGGCCTCGAGCGCGCCAACCTCTGCCTGATCCGCGACGGCACCCCCTCCGCCGCCCTCGACGGCGGCGCCGGCAGGCTGCTGCGGCGGTACCGGCTGTACGAGCATGCCGAGACGGTAGGCTCGGACGGACACCGTGAACAGATCAGCAAGGAGAGCGTTAAGCCTGCGGGCAAGCGTTCACAGCGCGGCGCCACCGCGGTGAGCGAGGGAGGCCGGCAGCCGGACAGGAGCGGGGAGGGCGTGCCTTGACCGCCGGAAACGTCGTCGAGTTGCTCCATGAGGTGGCGGCACGGCACCCGGAGCGGCCGGCGCTGCTCATGGCGGATGAGGCGCCGCTCACCTTCGGGGAGCTGCGGCGACAGGTCGCCCTCCTTGCCGGGGGGTTCGAGCGGCTCGGGTTGACGGCCGGGGACCGGGTGCTGGTGATGATCCCGATGTCGGCGGCGCTCTACGCGGCGATGCTGGGCCTCCTGCAGCTCGGCGCCGTGGCGGTGTTCGTCGACCCGTGGGTGGGGCGGCGGCGGATGGCGGACCTGGCGGCGCTGGCCGAGCCGGCGGCCTTCGTGGCCGGCGCCCGCGGCCACCTGCTGCGGCTGGCGGATCGGCGGCTGCGCAGGATCCCGCGGGCGGTGACCGCCGGCCGGCGGCTCGGACCGCTGCCGGCGCCGCACACCCTCGCCGAGCTGGCCGCGGGCCCCGAGCGGCGCGAGATCGCGCCGCGCGCCGCCGCCGACACCGCCCTCGTCACCCTCACCACCGGCTCGTCCGGCGCCGCCAAAGGGGTCGACCGCACGCACGGCTTCCTGGTCGCCCAGCACCGCGCGCTGGCCGCCGAGTTCCCGTCGCGCGAGGGCGACGTCGACATGCCGATGTTCCCCGTCTTCGCCCTCGACAACCTGGCGCGCGGCGTGCCGTCGGTGGTGCCGGACATGGACTTCCGGCGCGTCGCCGCGGTCGACCCGGCGCGCATCCTCGCCCAGGTGCGCGAGCACGGCGTCACCACCGCCACCGCCTCGCCGCCGTTCTTCGACCGCCTCGCCGGGCACCTGGCGGCGACCGGCGCCGCGCCGCCGCCGCTGCGGCGGCTGCTCACCGGCGGCGCGCCGGTGGCCGACCGCCAGCTCGAGACCTGGCGCCGCGCCTTGCCGGGCGCCGAGATCGTCGTCGTCTACGGCTCCACCGAGGCCGAACCGGTAGCCCACACCGGCGCCGAGGAGCGCCTGGCGCTGGTCGGTGCCGCTCCCGGCTTCTGCGCCGGCCGCCTGTCGCCGCGCGTCGAGGGCCGGCTGATCCGCATCCACCGCGGCCCCGTCGAGCTGGGCCCGGACGGCTGGCCCGCCTGGGAGGTGCCGCCGGGCGAGGTCGGCGAGCTGGTGGTCACCGGCGAGCACGTCTGCCGCTCGTACTTCCGCAGCCCGCGGGCGACGCGCGAGGCGAAGATCGCCGGTCCAGACGAGCGCGTGTGGCACCGCATGGGCGACACGGGCCGCTTCGACGAGGCCGGCCGCTTCTGGCTCTGCGGCCGCGTCCACTCGACGATCTTCCGCGGCGGCGTGCCGGTGCACGCGCAGCTCGTCGAGCAGGCCGCTGCCGCGGTGCCGGGCGTGCGCCGCGCCGCCGCCGTCGGGCTTCCCGACGCGGAGCTGGGCGAGCGGGTGGTGGTCGTCGTCGAAGGCGACGGGGCCGAGGGCGACGTCGGCGCCGCGGTGGCGTCGGCGCTCGCCGCCGCCGGCCAGCCGGCCGACGAGGTGCGGCTCGCCGCGCGCCCCCTCCCCCTCGACCCGCGCCACGCCAGCAAGGTCGACTACACCGCCCTGCGCGCGACCCTGGAGGCGCGATGAGCGCCGGCGACCCAGACCACCAGCCCGCCGCCCCGCCCGCTCCTGGCGCCCCGACCTCCATCGGCGGCCCCGAGCCACGATCCGCCGCCGCCTCGCCGCCAGTCGCCTCGGCGTCCGCCCTGCCACCCCATCCCCTCGCCGGCGCGCCGTTCCCGCGCCGCCTCGCCGCCTATCTGGCGGAGCGCTTCCCGCTCGCCGGCCACGGCCTGCTGATCGTCAGCTACTACTCGTCGAACCAGTTCCTCGCCCGCGCCCTGCTGCGGCCGGGCGAGCCGATGCGCTACGACGCCACCTCGCTGCTCGGCGCCGCGACGCTGTTCCTCTTCTTCTTCCACCTGCGCGTCTTCGACGAGCACAAGGACTTCGCCGCCGACGCCCGCCACCACCCCGAGCGCCTGCTGCAGCGCGGGGTGGTGACGCTGCGGCACCTGAAGTGGCTCGGCGGCGCGGCGATCGCCGGCGAGCTGGCGCTGGCCGCCGCCGCCGGCCCGGCGGCGCTCGCCGGCTGGGCGATCGCGTTCGGCTTCTCACTGCTGATGCTGGTCGAGTTCTTCGCCGGCGACTGGCTGCGCCGGCGCTTCCTGCTCTACACGGCGAGCCACATGCTGTTGATGCCGCTCCTGGCGCTCATGGTCTTCGCCTTCGCCACCGGCCGCTGGCCGTGGCAGGCGCCGGGGTGGTTCGGGCTCTACGCATGGGTCGGCTTCTTCGTCACCCTCAACTGGGAGATCTCGCGCAAGATCCGCGCGCCGGAGGACGAGATCGAGGGCCTCGACACCTACTCGCGGGTGTTCGGCACCTACGGCGCGGCGTACGCGGTGCTGGCCGTGCGGGTGGTCGACACCGCCCTGGTCGCCCTGGTCGGCTGGCACCTGGGGCTGTCGGCGTGGTTCTACGCCGCCCTCGTCGCCCTCTTCGCGGTCTGCGCCTGGGGCGTCGCCGACTACCGGCTGCACACGAATCCGCGCACGGCGAAGCGGCTGGAGACCTACGCGGGCCTCTACATCGTCGCCTTCGACCTGATCCTGGCGCTGGAGATCGTCCACAAACTAGGCTTGGAGCTGCCGGGATGAAACCCATTGCGCTGATCACCGACCCCGCGGAGGCGGTACGCCTGGGCGCCGCGGCAGTGGGCGGCAAGGCGGTGAACCTCGCTCGCCTGGCCGGCAGCGGGCTGGCGGTGCCGCCGTGGTACGTGGTGCCCGCCGCCGCCGGCGCCGCGGCGCTGGCCGCCGCCGGGCTCGACCGCTGGATCGCCGAGCGGCTGCGCGGCCTCGACGACCCGGCCGGCGCCGCGGCGGCGGGCGAAGAGGTGCGCCGCCGCATCCTGGCCCTCGAGCTCCCCGCCGGCCTCGCAGCCGCCGTCGCCGCCGAGCAGCCGCGGATCGCCGGCGCCAGCGGCGGCGAGGGGGGCCTGGTGGCGGTGCGCTCGTCGGCCGCCGGCGAGGACGCGGCGGACGACTCCTTCGCCGGCCTCCACGACAGCTTCCTCTTCGTGCGCGGCGCCGCCGCCGTGGCCGCGGCGATGCGCGCCGTGTGGGCCTCGGCCTACAGCGAGCGCGCCCTCGCCTACCGCCTGCGCCGCGGCCT
>CAZLBJ010000619.1:0-8327 GCA_964557755.1 uncultured Thermoanaerobaculia bacterium | reverse complement strand
GCTGGGGGCGGCGGCGGGCCGCGGCGGCCGCAACCAGGAGCTGGCGCTGGCCGCCGCCCGCGCGCTGGCGGCGGGCGGCGGCAGGTGTGCCGAACACGCCGACCACGAGGAGCACGTGCTGGCCCTCGCCACCGACGGCGTCGACGGGCCGACGCCGGCCGCCGGCGCGGTGGTCGGCGGTGGCACCTGGCGGGCGCTCGCGGCGCCGGAGGAGGCCCTCGCCGGCCACCACTCGCACGCCGCCCTGGCGCGCCTGGAGGGCGCTCTGCTCACCCCCGGCGCCACCGGCACCAACCTCGCCGACCTCGCCGTCTACCTGCGCGCCTGAGCCGCCGCCGGGCGGCTCGGGCGCCGGCGCCGGTGGTAGCATCGCGCCGTCCATCCTGCATCCGCATCGAGGCCGCATCCAGCGAGGAGACCGCCATGAGCGAGCCCAGCCGTCCGGGCGATCCGGCGTCCCAGAGCCAGTCGCTCAACATCAAGATCAGCGACGAGGAGCTGAAGGGGCGCTATACTAATCTCCTGCGCATCACCCATACGAGCGAGGAGTTCATCCTCGACTTCATCAACCTGGCGCCGCCTCAGGGCGTCGTCACGGCGCGCCTGGTGACCAGCCCGGGGCACCTGAAGCGGATCATCGGCGCGCTGCAAGCGAACCTCAAGCGGTACGAGGACACCTTCGGCCAGATCGAGGTCGCGCCGGACCCGGGCGGCGCCGGCGAGGTCAACTAGCCGCCGCGCCGGCGCAGCCATCCGTCGCCGGCGGAGGACCCGCGCACGCGATGCGAAAGCTGCCGGTCGGGACCCTGGTGGGCGCCTTCGCCCTGCTCGCCGCCTGCGCCCTGAGCGCCTGCAGCGGGGTGGGGAGCGCCGGCTCGCGCACCCGCGCCTGGGCCGAGGGGCCGGCGCGCTGGCTGCTGCTGCCCGCCGAGGAGCGCGAGCTGCGGGCGCTGCGCAGCGAGGCCGAGGGAGCGCTGTTCGTCGAGGAGTTCTGGCGCCGCCGCGACCCGCAGCCGGAGGCCGCCGGCAACCCGGTGCGCGACGCCTTCGAGGCGCGCGTCGACGCCGCCGACCGCGCCTACGACGAGCCGGAGCGCCGCGGCAGCCTCACCGACCGCGGCCGCGCCCTGGTGCTGCTGGGGCCGCCGTCGCTGCTGCGCCACGGCCGCCGCACGGCACCCGCCTGGCGCCCCGGCCGCCGCACCGCCGGCCCGATGCCGGTGCGCCACCTGGTGGTCGAGACCTGGGAGTACGGCCCGCACGACCTGTGGCCGGCACTGGCGGCGCTGCTCGACGCGCGCGGCGAGAGCGGCGTGCGGCGGGGGTTCCTGATGAGCGAGGACGGCGTGCGCCTGATCGACGGCGAGAAGTACCTCGAGCTGGCCGCCGAGGCGACGGTGCAGCTCCTGCCGCGCGGCCACGGCACCGCCCGCGCCGGCCTCGAACCTTAGTCCGGCTGGTCCGTCACCTCGCGCTCGCGGCCCATCTCCAGCAGGCGGTTCCACAGCTCGGGCGGCACCGTCATGGCGGAGAGGCGGCCCTGGGTGACCAGCTCGAACCCGTCGAAGGCGGGGTCCCCCTTGACCTCCGACAGCGGCACCGGCCGCTCGAGGCGCTCGACCGGCTCGACGTCGAAGACCACGAAGCGCGGGTCGTCGTCCCGCGGGTCGGGGTAGGGGTCGGAGACGATGCGCGCGATGCCGACAGCGGCGCGTTCGCGGCCGGTGTGGTAGATGAGCGCCAGGTCGCCCTCGACGGCGTCGCGCATGCTGCGCAGGGCGGTAAAGTTGTGCACCCCGTCCCACACCGTCGAGCCGTCGCGCTCGAGGTCGTCGAAGCTGTAGTCGCCCGGCTCGGTCTTGAGCAGGAAGAAGGTCTGGACGTGCTCGTAGGCTGGATGTCGCATGTCGGTCCAGGATAGAGCAGGATCCGTGCCGCGGGGTAGCATCGAAGGCCTACCGAAAGGAGACTCCGATGCCGCGCCGCTGCCTTCCCCTCGCCCTCGCCGCCGTCCTGACCGCCGCCGTCGGTTGCACCCATGCGCCCATGTCCGAGACCGACGAGCCCGAGCCGGCGGCGGAGATCGCCGTCGCCGCCGACGTCGAGGAGCGCCTCGCCCGCTTCGTCCCCACCGAGATCCGCGCCGACCTGTCGCCGCTCTCCGCCGAGGACCGCGAGGTGCTGGCCCTGGTGGTCGAGGCGTCGCGCTGGCTCGACCCGCTGTTCCTGCGCCAGGTGTGGCAGGGCAACCCGGAGCTCGAACGCGCCACCCGCGGCTGGCGCGACGGCGCCCGCGGCGCGGCGCGCGAGTACTTCGAGCTCAACTTCGGCCCCTGGGACCGCCTGGAGGAGATGGAGCCGTTCCTCGCCGCGGTGCCGCACCCGGAGGGCGCCGGCTACTACCCCGAGGACCTGACGCGCGAAGAGTTCGAGGCCTGGCTCGAGGCCCACCCGGAGGACCGTGAGGCCTTCACCTCGACGGTGACCGTGATCCGCCGCGACGGCGAGCGCCTGGTGGCGGTGCCCTACTCCGAGGCCTACCGCGAGCTCCTCGAGCCGGCGGCGGCGAAGCTGCACGCCGCCGCAGAGCGCACCACGAACCCGTCGCTGGCCCGCTTCCTGCGCCTGCGCGCCGACGCCTTCCTGTCCGACGACTACTACGAGTCCGACGTCGCCTGGATGGACCTCGACGCGCCGGTCGAGGTGACCATCGGCCCCTACGAGACCTACGAGGACGGGCTGTTCGGCTACAAGGCGGCCTTCGAGTCGTTCGTCACCGTCGACCTGCCGGCGGAGTCGGCGGCGCTGGCGCGCTACAAGGAGGCGCTGCCCTGGCTGGAGCGCAACCTGCCGATCCCCGACGAGTACAAGAACCTCGACCGCGGCACCGAGAGCCCGATCCGCGTCGTCGACGAGGTGTTCACCGCCGGCGACGCCCGCGCCGGCGTCCAGACCCTGGCCTACAACCTGCCCAACGACGAGCGGGTGCGCGAGGCCAAGGGCTCGAAGAAGGTGCTGCTGCGCAACGTCATGCGCGCCAAGTACGACCGCATCCTGCTGCCCATCGCCGAGCGCGTGCTGGCCGCCGAGGAGCGCCCCCACGTCGCCTTCGACGCGTATTTCGAGTTCGTCCTCCACCACGAGCTGTCGCACGGCCTCGGCCCCGGGCTGATCACCGTCGACGGCCGCGAGACCGAGGTGCGCCTAGAGCTCAAGGACCTCTACTCGACGCTCGAGGAGGCCAAGGCCGACGTCACCGGCGTCTACGACGTCCTCGCCCTGATCGAGCGCGGCGACATGCCGGCCGAGCTGCGCCGCACCCTGCCCGCCACCTACCTCGCAGGCCTCTTCCGCTCGGTGCGCTTCGGGCTCGGCGAGGCGCACGGCCGCGGCGTCGCCGCCCAGTTCAACTACCTGCTCGACCGCGGCGCCCTGGCGGTCGGCGCCGACGGCCGCTTCCGGGTGGTCGACGAGCGCTTCGCCGGCGCCGTCCGCGAGCTGACGCGCGACGTCCTGATGCTGCAGGCGAGGGGCGACTACGCCGGCACCGAGGCCTTCCTCGAGCGCTGGGGCGTGGCGACCCCGGAGCTCACCGCCGCGGTGGCGCGCCTCGACGACGTGCCGGTCGACGTCCGCCCGCTCTACCCGGACGCCCCGGGGGTGGGCGCCGAGCCGACGGTGACGGCGCCGGGAGAGTGACGCCGGGCGCTCCTCTTTCGTAGACTTCCGGAGGTCGAGTCTTCGCGACTCTTCGTACCCATTCATGCAGGAGAGACCGATGGAACATCGTGGAACGAGATGGACCCCGGCGGCCGTGGCCGCCCTCGCCGCCGTGCTGGCGGCCTCGTGTTGTGTCGCCCCGGCGCTGGCGGCCGAAGCGCCCGCCGCCGAGCCCGCGCCGGCCGCCCGTGAGCTCGCCGCGCTGGCGGCGGCCATCGACGCGCCGCGGGTGGGGCGCGCCGTCGAGCTCGGCGGCCCGATCCGCCTCGGCCGCGCCACCTTCGAGCCCGGCGCCGGCGCCGCGCTGCGCCTGCTGCTGGCCGGCGACGAGCCGGTGGGGCTGCTGCTCACCGGCTCCTGGCGCCTGACCTACGTCGTCGAGGACCGCTTCAGCCAGCCGGTGGCGCGGCGCAACGTGAAGCGCGCGGCGTCGATCACCGCCCAGGCGGAGGACGGCAAGCTGGTGGTGCGCGAGGACGTCAAGGCGGCTGCGATCTGGAGCTGGCAGCTGGCCGCGGCCGCCCCCGGCGACGGCAGAGCCGGGAGCGGCGACGGCGGCGGCGATCTGCCCGCCGGCATCGAGACGATCCTCGACAACCTGTGGTCGACGCCGCCGTCGCTCGAGCTGCTCACCGAGCGCGCCTGCCGCCACGCCGGCCCGGGCATCGCCTATGCGCTGGTCGAGGGTGTTCGCGAGGACCTGAAGCTGTGGGTGGACCCGGTGGACGAGCACCGAGAGGCGCTGCTGTCGCTCGGCCGCGCCCGCCGCGTGTCGAAGACCTTCCGCGGCGCCCGCTACGCCCTGCAGCTCGCCGACCAGCCAGTCGGCCGGCAATGGTGGGACCGCGTCGAGGCGCCGCTGGTGGTCGTCGACGAGTCGATCTCGGTGCTCAACCCCGACGGCGGCCGCCGCCTGCGCGTCTCCACCCGCTCGGCGGTGCGCTCCTCGCGCGGCGACACCTCGCTGTGGCGGGTCGGCCTCGCCACCGCCGTCTACGACACCGACGACCGCGAGCTGCCGGTGCGCGTGATGGAGGTCCGGGTGGACGGCCGCCCGGCCGACCACGTGCACCGCGCCGGCGAGCTGCTGGTCGACCTCGGGCGCGCGCTGCCGAAGGGGCAGACGGCGATCGTCGAGGTGGTCCACGAGGGCGACTTCGCGCTGCGCCCCAACAACGACAGCTACTGGGTCCTCTCCACCTGGCCGTGGTACCCACAGCCAGAGCTCAACGCCGAGCTCGCCACCATGGAGATCGAGGTGCGGGTGCCGAAGGCGTTTACCCCGTTCGCCTCCGGCAACACTGTCGAGCGGCGCGAGGAGGATGGCTTCCACGTCCTCCGCACGCGGCTCGACCGGGCAATGCAGTTCCCGGTGGTGGCGGCGGGCAAGTACCACGTCTTCACTGACCAGCGCGACGGCGTCGAGGCGAATGTCGCCACCTACGCCTTCGGCCAGGAGAAGCCGGCCAAGGTGCTGCAGGGCCTCTTCTTCGGCGCCGCCGAGGTCTTTGGGCAGATGTTCGGCGTTCCCTACCCGTTCGCCGAGGTCGACATCGTCGAGATCAACGAGTGGGGGTGGGGGCAGGCGCCGCCGGGCGTCATCTTCATCACCCAGGAGGCCTACGACCCGATCGGCGACGTCGTGTCGCGGCTCTACTCGCAGGGCGTCAACGCCCGCTTCGTGCACGAGGTGGCGCACGCTTGGTGGGGCCACGTAGTCAAGATGGACTCACTCGAAGAGCAGTGGCTCAGCGAGAGCTTCGCCGACTACTCGGCGGCGGTGGCGATCCAGACCATGCGCGGCGGCAAGCGCGGCGACCGGGAGTTCGACGCCATCGTGCGCGAGTGGAAGAGCAACGCCGACCAGATCGGCGCGGGCGGCAGCATCTACCTCGCCAACTATCTCGCCGGCGACGACGAGTCCGACCTGCGCGACCGCGTCTTCCTGCTGTACAGCAAGGGGCCGCTGGTGCTCCACGCCCTGCGCCAGGAGCTCGGCCGCCGCCTCGGCAGCACGGAGACGGGCGACAAGTACTTCCTCGCCCTGCTGCGCACCTTCGCCACCAACTTCACCGACCGGTACGGCGAGACGCGCCACCTGGTGGGCATCCTGAACCAGATGACCGGCGACGACTGGCAGCCGTGGTTCGAGAAGTACGTCTACGGCACCGAGATGCCGCCGGTCGAGCTCTAGGTCGACCCTGACAGAGACTCCCCCTCTCCCGCAGACTTCGGGTCTGAAGTCTTGGCGACTCTTCATAGCCATTCATGCGGGAGAGAACGATGCAGCTCGATGGATCTGGATGGACCCTGGCGGCCGTGGCCGCCCTCGCCGCCCTGCTGGCGGCCTCGTGCTTCGTCGCCCCGGCGGCGACGGCCGAGGGACCCGCTGCGGAGGCCGCTCCGGCTACCGGTGAGCTCGCCGCGCTGGTCGCGGCCATCGAAGCGACGCGCGTGGGGCGCACCGTCGAGGTCGACGGCCCGATCCGCCTCGGCCGCGCCACCTTCGAGCCCGGCACCGGCGGCGCCCGTCGCCTGCTGCTGGCCGGCGACGAGCCGGTGGGGCTGCTGCTCACCGGGCCGTGGCGCCTGACCTACGTCGTCGAGGACCGCTTCAGCCAGCCGGTGGCGCGGCGCAACGTCCGGCGAGCGTCGTCGATCACCGCGCGGGAGGAGGGCGGCGACCTGGTGCTGCGGGAGGACGTCAAGTCGGCGGCGATCTGGAGCTGGCAGCTCGCGGCGACCGCAGCCGGAGAGGGCGCGGCCGAGACCGGCGAGGGCGACGGTCTGCCGGCCGGCCTGGAGGCGATCTCCGAGGACCTGTGGGTGACGCCGTCGCACGAGCTGCTCATCGAGCGCGGCAGCCGCCACACCGGCCCAGGCGCCGCCTACGCTCTGATCGAGGGCGCCCGCGAGGACTTGATGCTGCAGGTCGACCCGGTGGTCGAGCGGCACGAGTCGCTGCACTCGCTCGGTAGCAGCCGCCGCTCCCGTGGCTTCTACAACCTCGCGGACCAGCCGATCGGCCGCCTATGGTGGGACAGCGTCGAGGCGCCGCTGGTGGTCGTCGACCGGTCGATCTCGCTGCTCAATCCCGACGGCGGAAGCCGCCTGCGCGTCTCGACCCGCTCGACGGTGCGCTCCTCTCGCGGCGACACCTCGCTGTGGCGGGTCCTACTCGGTACCGCCCGCAAGGACGCCGACGACCGCGAGCTGGAGGTCCGGGTGGACGGCCGCCCGGCCGACCACGTCCGCCACGCCGGCGAACTGCTGGTCGACCTCGGACGCGTTCTGCCGAAGGGGGAGACGGCGACCGTCGAGGTGGTCCACGAGGGCGACTTCCTCCGACGGCCCAACAACGACAGCTACTGGGTGCTTTCGGCCTGGGGGTGGTACCCGCTGCCGCTGGCCTTCAACGGCGAGCTCGCCACCATGGAGATCGAGGTGCGGGTACCGGAGCCGTTCACCCCCTTCGCTTCCGGCAAGACCGTCGAACGGCGCGAGGAGGACGGCTTCCACGTCCTCCGCACGCGGCTCGACCGCGCGGCGAGGTATGCGGTGGTGGCGGCGGGCAAGTACCACGTCTTCACCGCCGAGCGGGACGGCATCGAGGCGAACGTGGCCACCTATGCCTTCGGCCATGAAAGGGCGGCCGCGGTGCTGCACGGCCTCTTCTTCGGCGCCGCCGACGTCCTCGGACAGCTGCTCGGCGTCCCCTATCCGTTCGACGAGGTGGACATCGTCGAGATCAACCAGTTGGGCTGGGGACAGGCGCCGCCGGGAGTCATTTTCATCACCCGGGAGGCCTTCGACCCGATCGGCGACCGCCGATCGCGCGCCTACTCGCGGGGGGTGAACGCCCGCTTCGTGCACGAGGTGGCGCACGCCTGGTGGGGCCACGTCATCAAGCCGGGCTCGGCCGAGGAGAACTGGCTGTCCGAGAGCTTCGCCGATTACTCGGCGGCGGTGGCGCTCCAGGCGATGCACGGCGGAAAGCGCGGCGACCAGGAGTTCGCGTCGATCTTCCGCGAATGGGAGACCGGCGCCCAGCAGATCGGCGATGGAGGCAGCATCTATCTCGCCGGCTACCTCGCCGGCGAGGACGACTCCGACGCGCGCGACCGCTTCCGACTGCTGTATCGCAAGGGGCCGCTGGTGCTCCACGCCCTGCGCCAGGAGCTCGGCCGCCGCCTCGGCGGCGAGGAGACCGGCGACAGGTACTTCCTCGCCTTGCTGCGCACCTTCCTCACCAACTTCACCGACCAGCACGGCGAGACGCGCCACTTGGTGGGCATCCTCAACCAGATGACCGGCGACGACTGGCAGCCGTGGTTCGAGAGATACGTCTACGGCACCGAGATGCCGCCGGTGAAGCTATAGGCGCGGCAAAGGTCAGCGGACGGTAAGCTCCGCGGGTGCGCCGCGATCCCTCCCCGCCGCCCACCGCCCTCCGCCGCGAGCTCGGTGTGTGGGGGGCGACGTTCATGGGGCTGGGGTCGATCGTCGGCACCGGCGTCTTCGTCTCGATCGGCGTGGCGGCGGGGGCGGCGGGACCGGCGGTGCTGCTCGCCATCGCCGCCGCCGCCGGGGTGGCCACCTGCAACGCC
>CAZLBJ010000618.1:0-6959 GCA_964557755.1 uncultured Thermoanaerobaculia bacterium | reverse complement strand
CGGGTCGTCGATCGAGTGGGTGACCACCAGGGTGTCGACGAACGACTGGTACTCGGCCCACGAGCCGAAGGCCGGCGGCGGCCCGGTGCGCGGCATGTTCTCGAAGACGATCGAGCGGTAGGACTTGAGGCCGGTGTCGCGGCCGTACCAGAACGGCGAGCTGGTCGACAGCGCCAGCAGGTGCGGCAGGAAGTAGCGCGCCTGGTCCATGACGTCGATCAGCAGCTCCTTGTCGGCGATGCCGACGTGGACGTGCATGCCGAAGATCAGCATGCGGCGCGCCACCTCGGCGAGCGCCGCCTGGTGCTTGGCGTAGCGCTCGGCGGTGGTGACCTGCTGGTCCATCCAGCTCGAGAAGGGGTGGGTGCTGGCGGCGGCGATGGCCATCCCGTGCGCCTCGGCGACGCCGCTCACCGTGCGCCGCAGCCGCACCAGGTCCTCGCGAGCTTCCTCCATCGAGTGGCAGATCTTGCTGCCCACCTCGATCTGTGAGCGCAGGAACTCCGGCTTGATCTGGTCCTCGAGCACCAGCCGCCCCTCGTCGAGGAACTCCTGGACGTAGGAGCGCAGCTCGCGCGACTGCGGGTCGAGGATCTGGTACTCCTCCTCGATCCCGAGGGTGAAGTCCTGCAGCGACATGGTGGCGGCAGTCTAGCGCAGGCCCCCGGCCGCGGTGACCGACGGATCAGCCGATGCGCGCCACCCGGCCGCCGCCGACCGCGGCGGCCACCTCGTCGAGGCGCTCGGCGGCCGACTCGGGGCGCCACAGCTCGGCGAGGAAGCCGTCCCAGGACAGCCGGCGCGCCGCCTCCGGCCGGAACGGCGTGCTGTCGGCGGCGCGCGGCAGCAGGTGCAGGCGGGCGGCGTCGAAGCCGTGGCCGAGCAGCAGGTCGCGGGAGGCCAGGCTGCGCACGAAGACGCGGTCCATGCCGCCGTAGAACCAGCGCATGAAGCCCCACGTCGGCTCCTCGAGGCCCGGCCCCAGCAGGTGGCGCACGTAGGCCGGGAAGTCGGTGTGGTAGATGCCGGTGGTGCGCAGCCCGAGCATGCGGGCGGCGGTGAGCGCCACGACGCCGAGCGGGCCGGGCGTCGAGATGATCACCTCGTCGGCGCCCAGCGCCTCGAGGGCCCGGTAGACCTCCATCACCGGCGGCAGGGCGACGAGCTGGCTCTCGTAGCCCGGCAGCGGCAGCTCGAGCAGCGGCCGCAGGTGGACGACGTCGAGGCCGCCGCCGGCACCTTCCGCCGGCAGGGCGCGGCGGCAGGTGACGATGGTCAGCGGCCGGTTCTGGACGGCGGCGCGGCGCGCCACCGTCTCCACCGTACGGGCGACGCCGTTGACGTCGCCGAAGGTGTCGGTGACCCAGGCCTTGCGCGCCGGCCCGTCGCCGCCGCCGGTGAAGTGGCGGCGTACGTGGCGCAGCAGGGCGGCGTCCTTGTGCTGCGCCTGGACGGCGAACAGCCACGGCAGCAGCGCCGCCGCCGCCGGCGCCAGGTGGGCCAGCGCGCCGAGGCCGCCGGCCAGGTTGCCGCGCCGCAGATGGCGGGCGCCGTGGAAGAGGAAGCGCCGCACGCCCCTGCGCAGCGTGCGGTCGGCGAAGCGCTGGGTGCGCGCCGGCCGCGGCGCCTGCCGTTCGTCCGCCGCCGCGCCGCCGAGCCACGGTGCGCTCGACCCGCCGAGCGGGAACCAGCGCCGCCGGCGCGCCCCCTCGGGCATGCCGAGGCGGCGCAGGGTGGCGCGGAAGGCGTCGCGGGACGGGCCGAGGCGCGTCTCGCAGTACCCGTCGGCGATGGCGTAGATCGACTGCGCCAGCCGGTGCGTCGAGCCGCCCTCCCCGGCGGGCGCCGAGGCGCCGGCGCGCAGGTGGCCGAGGAGCGCCGCGACGTCCGCCGCCTCGGGGGTCTCCGTCCAGGTGGTGGCGACGTAGAAGCCCCCGTGGTCGTCGCTGCCGCCCGTCATGTGCTTGACCCACGGCCGCTCGCCGCGCGGCGCCAGGTCCTGGCGCTCGGCCATGCGCGCGACGTCTTCGGGTCCGAGGCCGGCGAGCAGCTCCTCGACCAGCGCGTTGCCGCCGCCGTCGTGGATGCCGTTGCGCGCCTCGAAGCGCTCGAAGATCAGCAGCAGCCGCTCGAGGTGGTCGATGGTCAGCCGGTCGTTGACGCGGTAGAAGGGGTGCGCCACCGAGGTGACGATGCCCTGCTCCCAGGTGTAGTCGCGGAAGGCGTAGAGGTCGCCGCGCAGGCGGTCGATCTCGCGATGCTGCGCCTCGTCGATGCCGAGCGCCAGGCAGTGGACCTCGCAGCCGTCCTCGGGGAAGGCGACGGTCACCTCGCAGGAAACGAAGGCGCCCGGCAGGTGGGCGATCTCCAGCGCCCCCTCGATGCGGTCGTGGTCGCTGATGGTGACGAAGCCCATCCCCCGCCGCCGGCACAGGCGGTAGATCTCCAGCGGCTCCATCACGCTCTCCGGCGCGCGCACTGCGCGCAGCACCCACTCGTCGGACTGGTCGGAGTACTTCGAGTGGCAGTGCAGGTCCACCTTCGCGGCCATGGCGTCCTCCTCCACTTCATCCGCGGGTCGCTGTGCTCCCCCGGCCGCAAGGCTAGGGGGCGGGCGGAGCGGACCTGTCACCGTCCGGCGACGGCGAGGTCACGGCTCGGTGGACGCGGTGCGGCGGAAACCGCCGTTCAGCGGACCTGCCGGTAGGCCTCGCCGCGGCGGTAGAGGGCGAGGCGGGCGGCGATCTGCGGGGCGAGGGAGGTCTCGCCGGTGGTCTGGGCGGCGGCGAGGGCGCGCTCGGCGACGGGGACCGCGAGGTCGAAGCGGCCCTGGGCGGCGAGGGCGGCGGCGAGGGTGTCGGCGGCCTGGGGCTGCCGCGGGTAGGCGTCGAGGACGCGGCGGGCGAGGGCCTCGGCCTCGGCCGGGTCGCGGACGGCGGCGTCGGGGGCGGTGGCCAGCTCCCAGGCGAGCAGCAGGGCCAGACGCGAGCTGTTCGGCGCCGTCCCGAGGCCGCGGCGCAGCCAGCGCACCGCCTCGGCGTGCTCGCCCCGCTGCACCAGGGCCAGGCTGAGGTTGTGGAGCGCCGACAGCTCGGAGGGGTCGATGGCCAGCGCCCGCCGCCAGTGTTCCTCGGCTTCGGCGAGGGCGCCGTTCGCCGCCAGGGCGGAGGCGAGGTCGTTGAGCGCCCCCACCCGCGCCGGCTCGGCGGCCAGGGCGTCGCGGTAGTGGCCGACCGCCTCACCGAGCCGCCCCTGGCGCGCCCGCACCAGGCCCAGGTTGTGGTGCGCCTCGGCGTAGGCGGGGTCGAGCGCCACCGCCCGCTCGAGGCGCGCCGCCGCGCCGGCGAGGTCGCCCCGGCCGGCCAGCGCCAGGGCCAGGTTGTTGAGGCTGTAGGTCTCTTCGGGATCGATCGCCAGCGCCTTCTCGAACTCCGCCACCGCCGCCACCAGCTCGCCCTGGCCGGCCAGCGCGGCGCCGAGGTTCGAGTGGTCGCGGGCGGTGCCGGCACGAATGGCGAGGACGCGCCGGAAGGCGGCCTCCGCCTCGGCGTAGCGGCCCGCTTCGGCCAGCGCGCGGCCACGGCGGGTGAAGGCCTGGGAGCTGACCGCCTCGGCCTCCATGGCGGCGGCGTGCGGGTCCGGCGGCCGCGTCGGCGGCAGGGCGCCGGCGCGCAGCAGCGCCAGCCCGGCCTCCTTGTCGCGCCCGAGGCGGCGGAGGACCTGCGCCCGCAGGCCGTGGGCCTCGGCGTGGCGCGGCTCGAGCCGCGTCGCCTCCGCCAACAGGTCCGCGGCCTCGGCGAGGTCGCCGGCGGCCCCCGCCGCCTGCGCCAGGCCGTAGCGGGCGTGGGCGGACGCTGGATCGGCCTCCAGGGCGCGCCGGTAGGCGGCGGCAGCCTCGCCGCCGCGGCCGAGGCGCAGCAGCGCGTCGCCGTGCTGGAGGTGGACCGCCGCCCCGGCGTCCGGCCGCGAGGCGGCGAGCGCCGACAGCTCGACGGACGCCGCGAGATCGGTCTCGGCGGTCCCCAGGGCGGCGAGGTGGGGCCAGCGCGCCTCCTCCGGCGCCAGCTCCATCGCCCGCCGGTAGCACGCCACCGCCTCGGCGTGCAGCTCGTGGGCGTGGAACGCCATCCCCAGCCGCCCCACCGCCGCCGCCGACTCGGGGGCTTCGAGCGCCTCCCCCCGCAGCACCCGCAGCTTCGCCGACACCTGCGGTTCGCCGGTCCAGCTTTCGATGCCGGGCGGCTGGAACGACGACGGTGCCTCGCCGCGGCCGCATCCCGGGATCGCGGCGGCCCACAGGAGACAGACGAACAGAAGGCAGCGAAGGGGGAAGGGAGGCGGGGCGGACCGCTGCCCTGCGGGCCGCGCCGGCATCCTCGCGAAGCGCGGCAACCGCCGTACCGCCGTCGCGGTCCGCCGCGGCGGGGCCGCTGTGGCCGCGTCAGCGAGTCGCGTCAGGTGGTCCCGGCCGATGCCGCCGGCCAGCGGCACCGGCCGGCGCGGAAGAGCGCGCCGGGCGCACTCCCGCCGTCCTTCCCTTCGTTGATCTGTTGACGTTCTCACAGCCGTCACGGCGGGCTTCCTTCCCCGCGCCGCACCACCACCGCCCGGTCCGCGGTGCCGCCGGGGAAGAGCTCGCGCTCGCCACCCGGCCAGACGACGACGATCTCGTCCACGACGTCGACCGCCCCCAACCCGAAATGCGCCACCGGCTCGACCGCGCTCAGGTAGCCGACCGTCGAGGTCACCGGCGCCACCCACCGGCGGCGGCCGGCGCGCACCTCGACTCTCGCCCCCAAGGCATCACGGCCGCCGAGGCGCGGGTCCACCGCGCGCACCGCCAGCCACCGCCCGCCCCGCGGGGCGTCATTGCGGAACAGGCGCGCCGGGCCGCCGGCCTGGGTGGTCAAGAGGTCGAGGTCGCCGTCGCCGTCGAGGTCGCCGGGGAGGAGGCCGCGGCTCACCTCGACCCGCGACGCCAGCCGGCCGGCCTGCGCCGCCGCCTCGGCGAAGCGGCCGCCGCCGCGGTTGACGAAGAACAGGTTGGGCTCCGCGTAGTCGGCGAGCCGCGGCGGCACCGACGAGTCGACCCGCCACTGCCGGCGGCGGCCAGCGCGCTCGGCCGGCGAGGCGCCGCGCCGCACCCGCCCGTTGACCACCGCCAGGTCGAGGTCGCCGTCGAGGTCGGCGTCGAAGGCGGCGGTGCCGAAGCCGGTGAACGGCAGCCCGGGCGGGCCGAGGCCGGAGGTGGCGGTGCGGTCCTCGAAGCCGCCGCCGGCGAGGGCGGCGTAGAGGGTGTTGGTCTCGCGGTCGAGGTGGCTGACGAAGAGGTCGAGACGGAGGTCGCCGTCGACGTCGCCCAGCGCCACGCCCATGCCCGCCTCGGGGCGGCCGAAGGCGTTGACGGCGGCGCCGAGCAGCGGCGCGCGGTCCTCGAAGGTGCCGTCGCCGCGGTCGATCCAGAGCTGGTTCGGCTCGCCGTCGTTGGCGACGTAGACGTCCACCCGGCCGTCGCCGTCGAGGTCGGCGCAGGCGACGCCCAGCCCCTTGTTGGAGGGCCGCGCGGCGAGGACGGCGGCGGAGACGTCCTCGAAGGTGCCGTCGCCGCGGCCGCGGTAGAGGCGGTCGGGCAGGCCGCGGAAGGCTTCCGGGCCGCAGTACTCGGGGTTGCCGGCGCTGTCGGTGCAGGCGCGCGGCGGCTCGAACACCAGGTAGGTGGCGACGTAGAGGTCGAGCGCGCCGTCGAGGTCGAAGTCGAGGAAGCAGGCGGATGTCGACCACTCCTCGGCCACCAGGCCGCTCGCCACCGCGGGCCGGAAGGTGCCGTCGCCGGCGTTGAGGTAGAGCAGGTCGCGCCCGAGGCGGGTGACCAGGAGGTCGAGGTCGCCGTCGCCGTCGACGTCGCCGGCGGCGGCGCCCATGCCGTAGCCGGGGTCGCCGAGGCCGGCGGCGGCGGTGGCCTCGACGAAGCGGCCGCCGTCCTCGTGGCGGAAGTAGCGGTCCGGCGTCGGGCGGGCGCCGGCGCCGCCGTCGACCAGGTAGACGTCGAGGTCGCCGTCGCCGTCGAAGTCGGCCAGCGCGCCGCCGGCGCCCATCACCTCGGGCATCAGCCAGGCGCCGCCGCGGCCCGCCGAGTGGCGGAAGTCGAGGCCGGCCTCGGCGGTGACCTCGGTGAACCAGGGCGGCGCCGCGTCGGCGGCCGGGCTGGCGGGCTCGCGCGGCGCGCTCTCCGCCTCGGCGGCCGGCTCGGGCCGGTCGCAGCCGCCCTCGACGAGCAGGACCATCAACAGCGGGGCGGCGGCGGACCACGGCCACGGCCGCCGGCCCCGGCCGGTGCGCATCGCCCTTTCCCCCTTCACATCTCCCTACCGGGTTCGGTCTGGGCGCCAGCCTATCACCATGGCTTCAGCGAATGCGGCATTGAGCGAGGAGCGGAGGTCAGCTCCGGACGGCCTGGAGCTGGCGCCGGTGGCGGTCGGCGACGGCGGCGAGGGTGTCGGCCTCGGCGGCGGCCTTGTCGCGCTCGGACGTGGCGACCAGCTCGGCGAGGAGCATCAACCGGGCGGCCGGACGCGGCGCTCGGCGGGGTCGTCGTCGGGCCGGAAGAGGATGGCGACGTGGCCGGTGACGCCGACCAGGGCGGCGTCGACGCGGTCGGCGAGCTTTTCGGCCAGCGTCTGCCGCTCGTCGCGCTCGCCGGCCAGGCGCACCTTGATCAGCTCGTGCGCCGCCAGCGCGGTGTCGACCTCCGCCACCACCGAGTCCGTCATGCCGCGGGCGCCGACGCGGACCAGGGGCTTCAGCGCGTGCGCCTGCCCGCGCAGCCACCGCCGCTGCTTGCCGCCGAGGTCGCTCATGGCGGCGAGTCTACAGCGGCCGCCGCGGCGCGCTCCCGTACCAGCTCGCGCACCCGCGCCTCGACCGCGAACGCCTCGCGCTCGTAGGGGACGGCGCGGTAC
>CAZLBJ010000617.1:0-5371 GCA_964557755.1 uncultured Thermoanaerobaculia bacterium | reverse complement strand
CGGCGCCGCCAGCACCACCGGCCGCACCGCGCCGCAGGCGAAGCCGGCGGGGCGGAAGAAGCGGTCGACGCTCTCGGCGTCCACCGCCCACAGGCCGGCGTCCTCGTCCTCCTCGGCGGCGCCGCGCAGCAGCAGCCGGCCACCGGGGGCGAGGACGCGCGCCGCCTCGGCGGCGTAGAGCGGGCGGTCTTCGGGCTCGATGCCGTGGAAGCAGCCGCGGTCGAGGGCGAAGCCGACGCTGCCGTCCGCGAGCGGCAGGTCGAGCACCGAAGCGTGGCGCCAGTCGACCTCGACGCCGGCGTCGGCGGCGCGGCGGCGGGCGAGGCGCAGCGCCTCGCGGCTGCCGTCGACGCCGACGACCGCGAAACCGCGAGCCGCCAGCCACACCGCCTCGGCGCCGCTGCCGCAGCCGAGGTCGAGCACCGCCGCCGCCGCCGGCAGCAGGCCGTCCGCCACCGCCGCCGCCAGCTCCGGAGGCAGCTCCGGCGCCTCCCAGTGCTCGAGGTGGTCGCCGTCCTCGTAGGCGCGGTCCCAGAACGAGCGGACCCTTCGAGACGCCCGCTCCGCGGGCTCCTCGGGGAGGGTCGGGCTCACTCCCACAGCCACGCCGCGCCGCGGGCGCCGGAGGTGGGGCCGTGCTTGGGCGGCAGCAGCTCGGTCTCGACCTGGTCGGAGAACACCCAGCCGCCCCACAGCCGCGGCACCGTCTCGTACAGGCGGCCGATCTGCGACAGGCCGCCGCCGAGGACGATGGCGTCCGGGTCGAGCAGGGTGATGACCATCGCCAGGCCGCGGGCGAGACGGTGCTCGTAGCGCTCCAGGCTGGCCACCGCGCCGGCGTCGCCGGCCTCGGCGCGGGCTACGATCTCCCCCGGCTCGAGGTTCTCGCCGGTCGCGTCCTCGTGATCGCACTCGAGGCCGAGGCCGCACAGCCAGGCCTCGATGCAGCCGTTGTGGCCGCACCAGCACTCGCGGCCGGGGAGCTCGGACGGCTGCGCCCAGGGCAGCGGCAGGTGGCCCCACTCGCCGGCGATGGCGTTCTTGCCGCGCAGCGGGCGGCCGTGGTGGGCGATGCCGCCGCCGACGCCGGTGCCGAGGATGACGCCGAAGACCAGCGGCCGGCCGGCGGCGGCGCCGTCGCGCGCCTCGGAGACGGCGAAGCAGTCGGCGTCGTTGGCCAGGCGCACCTTGCGGCCCAGGCACTCCTCGAGGTCCTGGTGGAAAGGGTGGCCGATCAGCCAGGTGGAGTTGGCGTTCTTGACCACGCCGGTGGCCGGCGAGATGGTGCCCGGCATGCCGATGCCCACCGTGCCGGTGGCGGCGGTCTCGGCCTCCAGCTCGCGCACCATCGCACAGATGGCGTCGACCGTCGCGCGGTAGTTGCCGCACGGCGTGTCGATGCGCAACCGCAGCCGCTCGCCGCCGTCCTCGTCGAGGGCGAGGCCCTCGATCTTGGTGCCACCCAGGTCGATGCCGATGCGCATGGGAACGTCCTCCGCGTCTATGGAGCCGCCGAGCCTACACCCCGCGGGTCGGGTCCGTAGGCCCAGCGCTTCTCCGCCACCGCCAGCCGCATCTCGGCCAGCAGGTCGACCACCGTCTGCTCGACGAGGGCCTCGATCTCGCCGCGCCCGAGCTGGCCGGCGAAGCTCTCCATGATCCCGTCCACCCAGGCGTCGAGCGCCTCGCGCCCCTCCGCGCTGTGCACGGTGGCGGTGAGGGTCTCGACGAAGGCGTCGTAGACCAGCTCTCCCACCGTCTTCACGAGCGGTGCCAGCACCACCTTCGGCAGCGGCAGGCGGGCGAGGGCGGGGGAGGCGCCGGCGGCGCGCTCGAGGTTGGCGCGCAGGAAGACGCCGGCGCGCTCGTGCAGCGCCGGGTCGGCGACGACGTCCACCAGCCGGTCGACGACGTGCCGGCGCACCTCGTCGCGCCGCGGCAGCAGGGCGCTGCGGGTGATGCGCGACAGCGCCCCGGCGCGGATCTCCGCCTCCACCAGGTCGAGGATGCGCAGCGCCACGCGGTCGGTGATCTCCTCGCTGATGACGTCGGCGAAGCGGTGGACCGTGCGGCTGACCACGTCCTCGCCCACCGAGGTCATCTCGCTGCGGTGCAGGCGCACGTAGATCGACACGACACGGAACAGGCGGAAGACGCGGAACTGGTGGAACGGCACGATGCCCAGCACGTCGTACCAGTGGACGACCGGGTAGACCCACCAGCTCGGGTAGGTGCGGCGGCGCACGGCGAGCACCCAGCGCACGACGAGCTCGGCGGCGAAGAAGAGCAGGAACGGCAGGTCGAGGAGCCAGAAGCGCTGCGGGTCGTAGTGCTCGACCACCCACGGCCACCAGCGCCGCCAGGCCGGCAGCAGCCACGGCCAGGTCCAGTCGAAGGCGATCAGCGCGACGTTGAGCACCGCCAGGTAGACCATGAACAGGTCCCACAGCAGCCACGGCCGCTGCCGGATCCGCTGCAGCCGCCCCGTCGATGGCCTCGGATCGCCCATGTCGCACCCCGCGGAGAGTCTATCCGGGCCGCGGATTGGCCCCGGCGGGAGCGATGACGTATCCTGTTTCGTGCATGATCGCGACCACGGAGGGCCCCGATGGCTGACGACCCGAAACGAGACGGCGAAGACACGCGAGACGGTGCGCCGGCCGGCCTCTCGCGGCGCTCCTTCCTGCGCGGCACCGCCGCCGCCGGGCTGGCGCCGCTGCTCGCCGGCACCCCCGCCGAGGCGGCCGCCGCGCCCCGCCGTGAGCACGGCGTGCGCGTCTACGGCCCCGGCCCGGTGGCGCTGCGCATGACGGTCAACGGCGAGCAGCGCGAGGTCGCCGCCGAGCCGCGCACGACGCTCCTCGACACGCTGCGCGACGACCTCGGGCTCACCGGCGCCAAGCGGGTGTGCGACCGCGGCACCTGCGGCGCCTGCACGGTGCTGCTCGACGGCCGCCCGGTCTATGCCTGCAGCATCCTCACCGTCGCCGCCCACGGTGCCGAAGTGGCGACCGTGGAGGCGCTCGGCGACCAGGACCACCTGCACCCGTTGCAGGCCGCCTTCGTCGAGCACGACGCCCTGCAGTGCGGCTTCTGCACGCCCGGGTTCGTGGTCGCCGCCAAGGCGCTGCTCGACCGCCACCCGGCGCCGGCGCCGGAGCAGGTGGTCGAGGGGCTGTCCGGCAACTTCTGCCGCTGCGGCACCTACGCCGGGCTCAAGCGCGCCGTCGCCGCGGCCGGCAGGGGCGGAGGCGGCGATGCCTGAGTACGCCTGGCCGCCGCCCGCCGAGCGCCGCCTGATCGGCACCCGCGTCGCCCGCCTCGACGGCCCCGTCAAGGTCACCGGCGAGGCGAAGTACACGCAGGACGTGGCGCTCCACGGCATGCTGCACGCGCGCATCCTGCACTGCCCGCACGCCCACGCCCGGGTGCGCCGGCTCGACGTCGCGGCGGCGCGCCGCATGCCGGGCGTCGAGGCGGTGCGCGTGGTGCACGAGGAAGGCAGCGAGGTGCAATGGGCCGGCACCGAGATCGCCGTCGTCGCCGCCGCCAGCGAGGCGGCGGCGGCCGACGCGGTGCGTGCCATCGAGGTCGAGTACGAGGTGCTGCCCCACTTCGTCGACGACACCGACCTCGCCGCCGCGCCCGAGACCGAGGAGGCGCAGAGCGAGACGGCGGGCGACCCGGACGGCGCCATGGAGCGCGCCGCGGTGCGCGTTTCCGGCCGCTACGGCATCCCCAGCATCTCCCACAACTGCCTCGAGCCGCACGGCCAGGTGGTGCGCTGGGACGCCCGCGACGCGATGACCGCCTGGGCCTCGACGCAGGCGGTGTCGGCGCAGCCGGGGCAGTTCGCCGAGCGCCTCGGCGTGCCGGCGTCGAACGTGCGGGTGATCTGCCAGTACATCGGCGGCGGCTTCGGCAGCAAGTTCTCCGTCGACCGCTGGGGCATCGAGTGCGCCGAGCTGGCGCGCTAGAACGCCAAGCCGGTCGAGCTG
This sequence comes from uncultured Thermoanaerobaculia bacterium, assembly GCA_964557755.1. Taxonomy (GTDB): domain Bacteria; phylum Acidobacteriota; class Thermoanaerobaculia; order Multivoradales; family JBCCEF01; genus CAZLBJ01. The sequence goes on along the minus strand of CAZLBJ010000617.1, from coordinate 1,373 downwards.
GTGCTCGAGCGGCAGTGTGAGCTGACCATCGCCGGCGACCGGCCGTCGGCGCACGCGCGGGTCGAGGTGGGCGCCGACGCCGAAGGCCACCTGGTCGCCTGGCGCTCCGAGTCGTGGGGGTCCGGCGGCCTCGGCGGCTCCGGCAGCCCGCCGCTGCCCTACGTCTTCGCGGTGCCCAACCGGCGGCAGAGCCACACCTCGGTGCCCACCCACGTCGCCGGCTCGCGCGCCTGGCGCGCTCCGAACCACCCGCAGGCGTGCTTCATCACCCTCGCCGCCCTCGACGACCTGTCGGCGCAGCTCGGCATGGACCCGCTGACCGTGGTGCGCCGCAACCTCGGACTCACCGGGCGGCTGGAGGCGATCTACCGCCAGGAGCTGCAGGTCGCCGACGAGCTGATGGGATGGAGCCGGCGCTGGCGGCCGCGGCCGCGGCCGGCGGAGGTGGTGGGCGGGCGCGGCGGCGCAGTGCGCCGCGGGCTCGGCCTGGCGCTCCACACCTGGGGAGGCCGCGGCCACCGCAGCAACTGCGAGCTGGCGATCCACCCGGACGGCGCGGTGGAGGTGAAGCTGGCGAGCCAGGACCTCGGCACCGGCACGCGCACGGTGATCGCCATCGTCGCCGCCGAGACGCTGGGGCTGCCGGTGGGGGCGGTGAGGGTGTCGATCGGCGACAGCCGGTACCCGGCGTCCGGCACCTCCGGCGGCTCGACCACGGTGGGCGGCGTCTCCGCCTCGACGCGGCGGGCGGCGCAGAACGCGCTCGAGGAGCTGTTCCGCCGCGTCGCGCCCGAGCTCGCCGCGGCGCCGGAGGAGCTCGAGCTGCGGCCCGGCGGCGGCGGGGCGGGCGCGATCGGGGTGCGCGGCGACGCCGGGCGGCGGCTGTCGTGGAAGCAGGCGGCGGCGCTCGTCGGCGGCTCGCCGCTGGTCGCCACCGGCGTCCACCCCGGCCCCGGCGACCTCGACGACTCCGGCGTCGGCGGCGTGCAGATGGCCGAGGTGGCGGTCGACGTCGAGACCGGCCTCGTCGAGGTGGCGAAGATGGTGGCGGTGCAGGACTGCGGCATGGTGATCGACGTGAAGACCGCCGAGAGCCAGGTCTACGGCGGCCTGATCATGGGCATCAGCTACGCCCTCGCCGAGGAGAAGGTGATGGACCCGGTGACCGGGCGGCTGCTCAACGTCGACTTCGAGTCGTACAAGCTGGCCGGCATCGGCGACGTGGGCGAGCTGGTGGTGCACATGATGCGCGGCCCCGGCTTCGACGACCGGCCGGTGGTCGGGCTCGGCGAGCCGCCGGTGATCTCCCCCGGCGCCGCGCTGTCGAACGCCGTCGCCAACGCCCTCGGCCGGCGCGTGCCGCGGCTGCCGCT
>CAZLBJ010000616.1:0-4729 GCA_964557755.1 uncultured Thermoanaerobaculia bacterium | reverse complement strand
AATCGGCCCCATGCGATACGACCCGATGCCCAGCGACCCGCAGCCCGGCGACGCCCGCCGCGAGCCGCGCTCCAGCACCCCCGCCGCCACCGGTTCCAAAGGCAGTCCCGAAGGCGGACCCGCCGGCACGCCTGCCTCCGGCCGCGTGCGTGCGGCGTCGGGGCCTCCGCCGCCGCGCCGAGCGGGCAGGGGCGGCCGGGGCGGCGGCGGCGGCCGGCGGCGCTGGGTGGCCTGGGCGCTGCCGCTGGTGGCGGCGGTGGTGGTCGGCGCGGCGGCCGGGGTGGCGGTGGCGGCGGCCATCCACATGCCGCGCGTCGACAGCCTCACCGGCTTCACGCCGAAGCTGATCACCACCCTCCACGACCGCCAGGGCGACACCTTCGCCACCTTCGCCCGCGAGCGGCGGGTGCTGCTGGAGGAGAACGAGGTCCCGGAGCTGCTCGAGCAGGCGCTGCTGGCGGTCGAGGACTCGAAGTTCTACCAGCACGGCGGCATCGACCTCGCCGCCGTGGTGCGCGCCGAGCTCGCCAACCTGCGCGCCGGCGAGCGCGTCGAGGGCGCCAGCACGCTGACCATGCAGCTCGCCCGCACTCTCTTCCTCACCCGCGAGAAGACCTGGCGCCGCAAGATCGAGGAGGCGCTGCTCGCCGTCGAGCTGGAGAAGAGCCTCAGCAAGCAGCAGATCCTGACCCTCTACATCAACCTGATGAACCTCGGGCACGGCAACTACGGCTTCGCATCCGCCGCCCTCTACTACTTCGACAAGGAGGTCGGCGAGCTCGAGGTGCACGAGGCGGCGATGCTCGCCGGCATCGTGCAGATCCCCAGCCGCCTGTCGCCCTACCGGCGGCCGGACCTGGTGCGCGAGCGCCGGGACTGGGTGCTCCAGCGCATGCTCGACGAGCGGTTCATCGACCGCCGGACGTACGAGGCGGCGGTGGCCGAGCCGCTGGGGGTGGTGACGCACGCCCCCGACTCGCCGTTCGCCCCCTACTTCGTCGAGGACGTGCGCAAGTACCTCGAGCCGGTGTACGGCACCAACGCGGTGCACGAGGGCGGCATGGAGGTGTGGACCACGCTCGACCCGGCGATCCAGCGGGCCGCCGAGACGGCGCTGCGCGACGGCCTGCAGCGCGTCGACCACCGCCGCTGGCGCGGCGCTGTGCGCAACCTCGAGGGCGCCGACCCGGAGAGCGTCGAGCTCGACGCCTGGGCCAGCCAGCCGCTGTTGCCGGGGCGCTGGGTGCAGGGCGTGGTGGTGGCCGCCGACCCGCGCACGGCGCGGGTGCGGGTGCAGGACCACGTCTTCGAGATCGGTGCCGAGGCGATCGCGTGGACGCGGCGCAGCGCCCCCTCCGACGTCCTGTCGCGCGGCGACGTGGCGTGGTTCGAGCTGCTGCCGCCGGCAGGAGAGGAAGGCGGCGAGGAGGCCGCGGAGCCGCCGGCGGAGACCGGCGCCGGCGAGGCCGCCATGCCCGAGGTCGATCCCTCGACCCTGCGCCTGCGCCTCCAGCAGGTGCCGGAGGTGCAGGGCGCGGTGGTGGTGTTGGAGGCCGCCACCGGTGCCATCCGCGCCATGGTCGGCGGCTGGGACTTCGAGCGCAGCAAGTTCAACCGCGTCACCCAGGCGCAGCGGCAGGTGGGCTCGGCGTTCAAGCCGTTCGTCTACGGCACGGCGCTCGAGATGGGCTACACGCCGGCCGACACCGTGTTCGACGGCCCCACCGGCTTCCCCGGCGCCGACCAGAGGCTCAGCTACTGGCCGCGCAACTACTCGCGCGAGTACCACGGCGTCATCACCCTGCGCTACGCGCTGGAGCACTCGATCAACGTCCCGGCGGTCAAGCTCCTCGACATGGTGGGCGTCGAGCGGGTGGTCGACTTCGCGCGCCGCGCCGGCATCCGCTCCGACCTGCCGCCCTACCCCAGCCTGGCGCTCGGCTCGGCCGACATCGTGCCGCTGGAGATGGCCGCCGCCTACGCCGCCATCGTCAACCAGGGCACCTGGGTCGAGCCCTACATGATCGAGCGGGTGACCTCGGCCAGCGGCCAGATCCTCGAGCAGCGCACGCCGGTCACCGGCACCGTCACCGACCCGCGGGTGGCGTACGTCCTCACCCACATGATGGAGGGCGTGGTCGACCGCGGCACCGCCGCCTCGGTGCGCGGCCTGCCGATCGACCTGGCGGGCAAGACCGGCACCACCGACGACTACACCGACGCCTGGTTCGTGGGCTTCACGCCGCGCTACGTGGTGCTCACCTGGGTGGGCCACGACGTCAAGCGCTCGCTGGGCGCGGGGATGACCGGGTCGGTGGCGGCGCTGCCCATCTGGCGCGACGTGGTGGAGGCGGGGCTCGAGGACGGCTGGCTGCGCGAGGGCGAGACCTTCACGCCGCCGCCGGGCGTGGTGTTCGAGACCGTCGAGTACCGCACCGGGCTGCTGCCGGGCGCCGCGGCGCAGGCCGGCGAGGGGGGCGGCGGGATCCGCGAGGCCTTCCTGCGCGGCACCGAGCCGGTGCAGTCCTCGACCTCCCGCGCCGCCCTGGTGCACAGCCTCCCCTGGTACCAGCAGCGCCCCTTCTACATCCCCAAGGAGGGCGAGAACATGACCCAACGCCAGGCGCTGGAGGAGGAGGAGGGCGGGGCGCCGGGACCGGCGGACACCGCGGCGCCGGAGGACGAGGACCCGGCGGCGCCGGCCGACGAGTAGCGGGCGGCCCGCCGCCTTGCGGCCACGGCGGCGGGGACGTACCATCGGGACGAACGAACGCGATCCCTCCACCCTCTCCGCAAGGAGGTCGGCATGGTACGTCTCCGCTCCCCCGCACTGGCCCTGCTCGTCCTCGGCCTCGCCGTCCCCGCCGCCGCCCAGGCGCCGCCGCCCGACCTGTCCGGCACCTGGACGCTCGAGACCACGGCGGTGATCGTCGACACCGGCACCTGCACCTTCACCGGCCAGGTCACCATCCAGCAGCAGGGCTCGGCGCTCACCGGCAACGCGGTGCAGACGCTGGTCGACGGGCTCCAGGTGTGCCCGCCGATGATGATGGCCACCCTCGGCGGCGAGGTCGACGTGGAGGGCTGCGTCACCATGGGCACGATGATGGGCCCGCTCGGCGAGGCCTCCTTCACCGGCTGCGACGGCGAGGACCCGGACAGCCTGGAGGGCCAGTTCTTCGTCGGCTCCGGCCCCTTCGCAGGCGTCGCGGGTGGCTGGCTGGCGGTGCTCCAGCCGCAGTCGGTGCTGGAGGTGCCGGCGCTGAGCACGCTCGGACTGGCGGCCCTCGCCGTCCTGCTGCTCGCCGCCGGCGCCTGGCTGCTGCGGCGGCGGGCGGTGGTCTGACCGCCGCCGCCGCGGCGGTCACTCGGCGGCGCGGGTGAGCTCCATCGCCATCTCGTGCCGCTTCTCGCCGCTGGACCAGTTGACCCACGTCTCCTGCAGCGTGCCGTCGTCGCCGACTCGGATGCTGGCGGCGTGGATGTGCGAGTCCTTAGCCGGGTCGACGTTGCTGCCGCCCACGAAGTCGAAGCCGAGCACGCCGCCCTCGCTGGACACCAGGGCCAGCTTCGGCTGATTGCCCTCGGCGCAGTAGTGGGTCATCACCAGACGGCCGTCCTCGAGGTGGTACATCGAGATCATCTCGTGCCCGGTGCCGGGGAACATGCGCTCCATCACCGCGCTGCCGGCGGACACCACCTCGTACACCACCTCGGCGCCGGGCTGGCCGGCGGCGGTGCCGGTCCAGGTGCCGGCGAGGCCCTTCAGGGTGTCGAAGGCGGCCGCGGAGTCGACCTCGCCGGCGGCCGCGGCGGGAAGCGCCGAGGCCACTGCCAGCAGGGCGACGAGGACCGCCGCCGCCTGCGCGCCGCCGGCGGCGGCGCCGCCGAAGCGCTGGGTGGCGAAGCCGACGATCAGGCCGACGATCGAGCCGGGGATGACGATCTCCCACAGGTAGGGCCCGCCGAGCGTCACCAGCCAGGCGAAGAAGGCGCCGACCACCAGCCCGAAGGCCAGCCCCAGCCACAGGTTGTCCACCTTGCGCGAGAACCAGCCGATCAGCAGGCCGGCCACCAGCCCCTTCACCGTCGAGCCGACGACGATGCCGACGATCTCCGGCGCCGTCTCCGGCGCCGAGATCAGCGCCGTCAGCCCGTCGAAGATGCCGAGCACGCCGCCCAGCACGATTCCCAGGATCACTTTGTTCATGGACTCGTCTCCTCCGTGGATGTCGATGGTTCCGTGTGCTCCTGCCCTCTGCTTACACGCCGCCGCCGATCCCTTTAATAGCCCGTCAGCAGCAGGACGAGCACGCGGACGACGACGTAGGCGAGGACCAGCGCCAGCGGCAGGCGGTACTTGCGGCCCCAGCGGCGCAGGCGGCCGGCGAGGCCCTCGCGATGGGCGCGTACCGGCAGGCCGGCGAGGTAGCGGGTCACCTCGGCGGCCAGCTCGTCCACCGAGCCGTAGCGCTGCCGCGGGTCGTCGGCGCGCGCCCGGTCCGCCACCGCCGCCAGCGGCTTCGGCGGGGCGCCGCCGAGCAGCCAGGCGAGGAGGGCGCCGAGAGCGTAGACGTCGGCGCGGCGGTCGTGGCGCGCCACCTCGCCGCGCGCCTGCTCCGGCGCCATGAAACCCGGCGTGCCGACCACCGTGCCGTGGGCGGTGCCGCGGCCGGGCGGCGGCGCGGTGGGTGGCGCGGCGGGCGGCGCGGCGGGCGGCGCGCCCTCC
>CAZLBJ010000615.1:0-6078 GCA_964557755.1 uncultured Thermoanaerobaculia bacterium | reverse complement strand
TAGTCGGAGAAGCTGCGGACGGACGCGACGGTGCACTGGCCGTCGATCAGGTAGTCGACGTCGAATTTTGGGCACTCGGAGTCCTCGAACAGGTCGCGGATCGCCGGGCCTTCGTCGAAGGGTGCGAACTCGGAGTTGTAGGCGTCCCAGATCAGCACGTCGGTGGACTCCACTTCCGGAGGCTCGCCTGCAGTGGCGGACGCCGTCGGCGGCGGCGCCGCCGGCGAGCCGACTGCGCTGGCCTTCGGTGCTCGCGAGCCGGCGGCCGAGCCGCCGCGCGTTCCCGGCGGATTGAGCATGAGCCCGCCGCTGACGCCGCACTCGTACTCGATCCAGATCGTCACGTCGTCGGCGGCAACGCCGGCCGCACCGACGCCGACCAGCCCGCGAATCTCGTCCACCGCCTCCAGCCGCGCCTCCAGGGTGTCACCGAGCTGCGACAGCTTGTCGGCCCAGATGGCCTGCGCGGCCTGCTGCGCCGCGACCACGATCGCGGCATCCTCGGAGGACAGTGGGTCGACGACCTGCAGGAAGGACACCTGCGAGCTGATCGTGTCGGTGCCCACCGTGGCCCGCGCACGCAGACCGAGGGTCACCGGATCGGGCTCGAGGAAGACGACGAAGCAGCTGTAGACGCTGTCCCCCGCCAGGTCATCCCCGCTGGCGAGGCTCCCGTCGTCCCGCAGGTTGCACAGCATCTCGCCGTCCGCATCGCGCAGGAGCACGACGCTGTCCGGGTCGAGGTCGGGCTGCGGAAGCACCAGGGCCTGTGCCCGCACCTGGGTGGACGTGCCGGTGAAGAAGTCCGTCGGCGTCAGCGCGAGGGTAACGTCCTCGAAGTCCGAGACACCACAGTCGCAGGGATCGCCGACCTCCGCGGCCGCAGCGGCCGTGCAATCGCCGTGGGCGAGGTGGGCGGGAACGCTCGAGGGCCCGACCTCGATCACATGACCGTTGAGCGTGTTGCCGGGAGGCAGATGGCATACCGGCTGCTTGCCGGGTTGGGCACCGGCACCGCCGGAGATCAGCGAACAGACGATGAGGCTCACCGCAACAGAGATCCTTCTCATGACTTCCTCCTTGGTCGCATCGCCCCTGTTTCGAGAATCACCACTACATCGTAGATCCCTTGATCAATGAAAAGTGTGAGCGGAGAGCGCGGGTCGTCCGGGGGATAGACTCAGCCGCATGGACGGATCCCCGCCCGCTGCCGAGCCCGCCACCCCGGGCGCTCGCCACCGCCCTCCCCGCGAGGTCGCCCGCGAGGTGCTGGCCACCGAGGCCGCAGCCATCGAGGGGCTGGCCGGCCAGCTCGACGAGCGCTTCGACCAGGCGGTGGCGCTCTTGCGCGACTGCCGCGGCCGCGTGGTGTGCACCGGCATGGGCAAGAGCGGCCTGGTGATGCAGAAGGTGGCCGCCACCCTCTCTTCGACCGGCACGCCGGCCTTCTTCCTCCACCCCGCCGAGGCGGTGCACGGCGACCTCGGCATGATCGTCGCCGGCGACGTGGTGCTCGCCGCCTCCTACTCCGGCCGCACCGAGGAGCTGGTGCGCCTGGTGGGGACGCTCAAGCGCCTCGGCGTGCCGCTGGTGATGATGACCGGCAACGCCGACAGCCCGCTGGCGCGCAACGCCGACGTCCACCTGGCGGCGGCCATCGACCGCGAGGCCTGCCCGCTGAACCTCGCTCCCACCGCCTCGACCACCGCCACCCTGGCGCTCGGCGACGCGCTGGCCATGGCGCTGCTCGAAGCGCGCGGCTTCACCCGCGACGACTTCGCCCGCCTGCACCCGGCCGGCAGCCTCGGCAAGCGCCTGCTGCGCGTGCGCGAGCTGATGCACAGCGGCGACCGGCTGCCGCGGGTCGAGCGCGGGGCGCCGATGCGCGAAGCGATCTACGAGATGTCGAAGAAGGGCATGGGCATCACCGCCGTGGTCGACGGCGAGGGGCGCCTGGTGGCCTGCATCTCCGACGGCGACCTGCGCCGCCTGCTCGAGCAGGACGAGCAGCTCCTGGCGCGCACCGCCGGCGAGTGCGGCCATCTGCGCCCGCGCGTCATCGCCGCCGAGGAGCTGGCGGCGGCGGCGTTGCGCGAGATGGAGGAGAACCGAATCACGTCGCTCTTCGTCTGCGACGAGGCGGGGCGCCTCGAGGGCCTCGTCCACCTGCACGACCTGTGGCGCCTGGAGCTGTTTTGAGCCCGTCCCTCACCCTGACCGACGAGGAGTTCGCGCGCCGCGCCGCCGGGCTGGAGTGGCTGCTGCTCGACGTCGACGGCGTGTTCACCGACGGCACGCTGCTCTACACCGCCAACGGCGAGGAGCTGAAGCTCTTCCACGTCCGCGACGGGCTGGCGGTGAAGCTGGCGCAGCGCGCCGGGCTCAAGGTGGGCGTGCTCTCCGGCCGCGACAGCCCGGCCTTGAAACGCCGCGCCGTCGAGCTCGGCATGGACGCCGTCATCCTCGGCCACGACGCCAAGGAGGCTGCGTTCGACGCCTTCCTCGAGCGCGAGGGGACGCGCGCCGAGCGTGTCGCCTACGCCGGCGACGACCTGCTCGACCTGCCGGTGATGCGCCGCGCCGCCCTCTCCTTCGCCCCCGCCGACGCCGTCGACGAGGTGCGCCTGTGCGCCCGGCGGGTGCTCGACGCCCCGGGCGGCCGCGCCGCCGTCCGCGAGCTGGTGGAGACCGTGCTGCGCGCCCGCGGCCAATGGGAGGAGCTGATCGCCGAGTGGACGGACGCGGGCGGTGACGCGGGCGGCGGCGCGGCGGAGCCCGCCGGGAACGCCGCCACCGCGCCGAGCCCGGCGCGGCAGGGCCGCTGAGGGCGCACCGTGCCCGACCGACCCTCTCCCGCCGACCGCTGGCGCCGTTTCGACGACCGCCTGCGGCGCTGGCTCGGAGGTCTCGTAGGAGGTTGGCGCCACGTCGACGAGCGGCTGCGCCGGCTGGGAGGCGGCCGCCGCCGCGCCGACGACCGTGGGCCGGGCGGCGGCCGCCGCACCGACGACCGCGCGCCTGGACCGGGCGGCGGCCGCCGGCGCGTCGACGGCGGTCCCCGCGAACCGGGCCGCGGCTGGCGCCGCGTCGACGACGGGCTGCGCCGCGGCTTCGGCAGGCTCGGCGCAGGCTGGCGCTGGATCGACGACCGGCTGCGCTCCCTGCCCGGCCGCCTGCGCCGCCTCGACCGCGGCTGGCGCGACGCCTGGCGCCGCGCGCGCGGCCGCACCGTCGCCTGGCTGCTGCGCCTGCTCGTCCGCCTGCTGCGCAAGCGCAGTCGCGAGACGGTGCAGGCGGTGGGCCGCGCCCTCGGCGAGCTCGCATGGCTGTTCGGCATGCGCGACCGCGGCCGCGCCCTGGCCCACCTGGCGATGGCGCTGCCGGAGGTGCCGCGCAGGGAGCGCCGCCGCATCGCCCGCGCCTGCTTCCTGCACCAGGGCACCAACCTCGCCGAGGACCTGCACCTGCTGACCGGGAGCTGCTTCGAGGCCGAGGTGTGGACCGACGTCGAGGGCTGGGAGGAGGTGCAGGAGCTGCGCAAGGCGGGGCGGCCGATCATGATCCTCACCGGCCACTGCGGCAACTGGGAGCTGTTGGCGGCGGTGATCAACTGCCGCGGGCTGGAGATGTCGGTGGTGGCGCGGCGGCTCGACGAGCCGGAGCTCCAGGAGCTGCTGCTGGCGCTGCGCCGCCGCTTCGGCACGGCGACCATCGAGCGCGGCGAGGCGGGCTCGGCGCGGCGCCTGCTGCAGGTCTTCCGCGACGGCGGCGCGCTGGGCATGCTGATCGACCAGGACATCCGCGTCGACGGCGTCTGGGTGCCGTTCTTCGGCCGCCCGGCCTACACGCCGGTGGGCGCCGCCAAGATCGCCCTGCGCCAGGGCGCGGCGGTGGTGCCCGCCTTCATCGAGCGCCGCCCCGGCGGCCGCCACCTGGCCCGCTTCCTGCCGCCGCTCGACCTCCCCGCCGACCCCGAGGCCGCCACCGCCCTGATGACCGCCGCCATCGAGGAGCAGGTCCGCCGCGTCCCCGAGCAATGGGTCTGGATGCACCGCCGCTGGCGCCGCCAACCGCCGGCCGAGGGGTGAGGATAGACTCTGCCCATGCCGGACCTCGACGCCTACATCGCCCGCAGCCCGGGAATCCGAGGAGGCAAGCCTCGCATCGTCGACAGCCGGATCACCGTCGCCGACGTCGCGTTGATGCACCTGCGACTGGGCAAGACGGTCGAGGAGATCGCCGGTACCTATCGGCTGTCGCTGGCTGCCGTGCACGCGGCGCTCGCCTACTACTACAGTCACCAAGCGGAGATCGACGAGGCGATCGATGCCGACGAAGCGTTCGCCGAGGCCTTCCGCCGCGCCAATCCGTCGCCGCTGAGAGAGAAGCTCAAGACACTCGCCGGTGGCTGAGCGCCTCCGCTTTCACCTCGACGAATCGGTCGACCCCGCCGTGGCGCGAGGCCTGGAGCTCCACGGCGTCGACGTCACGACCACCGTCGACAGGGGGCTGCGGTCGATCTCGGACGAGGCCCAACTCTCCTTCGCCCGCAGCGAGGGCCGCGTCTTGGTCACCTTCGACGCCGATTTCCTGCGACTCGCCGCCTCCGGTGCTGCTCATGAGGGCATCGCCTATTGCCACCCGACCGCCGCGGGGATCGGCCCGATCATCCGTTCGCTGCTGCTGATGTACGAAGTGCTCTCACCCGACGAGACGAGCGGCAGGGTCGAGTTCCTGCCCCTGTGAGCCAGCTGCGGATCAGCCGTTCGCGCCGGCGCCCCCGCTGGTAGCCTCGCGCCGCCGGCGGGCCTTCTGGGCGACGGCGGCGGCGGCGACGCCGAGGAGGTAGAGGGCGAGGGTGGGCAGCGCGAAGATGCAGAGGTTGACGACGTCCGGCGTCGGGGTGATCACCGCCGCCGCCAGGAAGATCAGCAGCACCGCCCAGCGGAAGTGGCGGATCAGGAAGCGCGGCGTCACCAGCCCCACCTGCGACAGGACGAAGATGACGATCGGCAGCTCGAACATCAGCCCGAGGCCGAGGATCACCGTCATCAGGAAGCGAAAGTAGCGCTCGATGGTGATCACCGGCTGGAACATCTCGCCGACGCCGAGCAGGAACTTCACCGCGAACGGGAACGCCACGTAGTAGGCGAAGGCGCCGCCGCCGAGGAAGAAGAGGGTGCCGAAGAGGATGAACGGCAGCGCCCAGCGCCGCTCCCGCGGATAGAGGCCCGGCGAGATGAAGCGCCACGCCTGGTAGAGGATCACCGGCGCCGCCAGGAACACACCCGCCAGCAGCGCCACCTTGATGTAGAGCATCAGCGGGTCGGCCGGGCCGAGGTAGGAGAGCTTGGTGCCCTCCGGCAGCCAGGGGCGGATCGGCCGCTCGAGGAAGACGTAGATCTCCTGCACCCAGGTCCAGCAGACGCCGAAGGCCACCACCAGGGTGATCAGCGAGTAGAGGATGCGCCGGCGCAGCTCGTCGAGGTGGTCGAGCAGGCTCATGCGCTCGAGGTCCCCGGGCGGCACGAGGTCTCCGGGCGGCACGGTGCCGCCGCCGGGGCGCGCCGCCGCCGCGGCGGGCTTCGGCACCGGCGGCGCCGGGTTGGGCGGCGCGGCCGGGCGGCGGGACGGCGTGTCGGAGAGGCTCACGGGGTGTGCAGGAGGCTCACGGGCGGCTCGCCTCAGGTGCGGTCGTCGGCGGCGGGCGGGGGCGGCAGGTCCGGCTCGCCGGCGGGCGCCTCGGCGGCCTCGTCGTCTCCGGCCTCGGCGGCCTCGTCGGGGCCCGGCTCGCCACCAGCGGCCTCGGCGGCGGCCGGCTCGCCGGCCTCGACGCCGGCCACCGGCTCCCGCGGCGCGCGCGCCACGGTGCCGGGCATGATCAGCCCGTGCGTCGTCACCTGGACCTCGCCGCCGGCCTCGGCGCCCTCGTCGCCCTCCTCCACCGCCTTGCGCGCCGTGCGCGCGTAGCGCGGCCGCTCGTCCTCGTCCTCGAGGGCGATCTCGGTGTTGATCGAGCGCTTGAGCTCGGTGGTGGCGCGGCGGAACTCCCCCATCGCCTTGCCGAGGGTGCGGCCC
>CAZLBJ010000614.1:0-4082 GCA_964557755.1 uncultured Thermoanaerobaculia bacterium | reverse complement strand
CCGGCGTCGCAGGGGTCGGGGCCCTCGTCGTCTTCCACCACGGCGCGCAGGATCAGCGCCTTGATGTCCGGGTCCTGGCCCCGCAGGTTGGAGAAGCCGCCCGGCGGCGCCGAGATGAAGACCGGCCGCTCGCCGGCGATGCCGTCGTGGTCGACGCAGTGGTAGAAGGCGTTCTCCGTGCGGTCGAGAACGACCCCGAGAAAAAAGCTCTGCGGTACGGCGAAGTTCAGCGCGCTGAGGTCGAAGGAGTGGATGCTGCCGGCCGCGCTCGCCGAGACCCCGGTCACGCTGGCACCGAACGACTCGATCAGCGCGCCCGGCCCGCTCGCCCCGGCCTGGTAGACGTTGATCCCGAGAGTGCCCGACGACGGGTCTCCATCTTCCCGCTGCAGGCACAGGGAGAAGCCGAGGAGCTGGTTCGGGGTGCTCGGAGCGTCGAAGCGCATAGCCAGGATGATCTCCGAGCCGGCCAGGGCCCGCAGCCCGTTGTCGGCCTCGCTGTCGTCGTAGATGAGGATGGTCTGCGCCTCGTCGACGACGCGGCGCGGGGTCTCGAGCAGGCGCTCGAGGTGGACCTCGCCGGCGGCGAAGGCCGGCAGCGAGAGGACGGTGAAGAGGACGAGGGCGAGGGTGCGCTTGACGACGGTCATGGAGCCTCCCTGGTGGTGGTCACCCCTGGCGGCCCACCTGGTCGCGGGCCACCCCTGGTGTGGTTGAACTGCCGAATGAACCGCGACTGCCGCGGGGCATAGCACCCGTTCCGTTGCATGCACATCGGATGCAAGGGCGGCCCGCCGCGGCTGCACGGGTCTTGCAACGCCGGGAAGGACGTCAACCGAACCGCCGTCTCGACGCTGGAACGAGCGGCGACCCCAGTCGCGAACCGAGCAAGGAGAGACCCACCCCATGAACAAGACCGAGATGGCCAAGAAGCTGGCGAAGCAGGTGGACGTGTCGGAGGCCAAGGCGAACGACATCCTCAACTCCGTCTTCGGCACCGACCCCGGGCAGGGCATCATCGCCACCGAGCTCGACGCCGGCCGCAAGGTGACGATCACCGGCTTCGGCACCTTCGAGACGCGCAGCCGCTCGGCCCGCACCGGACGTAACCCGGCCACCGGCGCGAAGATCCAGATCGCCGCCAAGAAGTACGCCTACTTCCGTCCCGGCCAGGGGTTGAAGAACCGGGTCGAGGATTGAGCACCCCCGCGCGCCGCGCCTACTCGGCCTCCACCCACTCGACGGACGCCGGCTCCGCCGCCGCGTCCAGCTCCACGACGTAGGCGCCGCGCACCCCGATCCGGCGGTTCGGCCCGAACGACAGCGGCCGGGTGAGGCCGGTGGGCCGGCCCCGCACCAGCTCCAGCGTCTCGATCAGGCCCTCGCGCGAGAGGTCGCGGCCGCTGTCCTCCAGGGCCGCGACCAGCAGGTCGAGGGCCGTCCAGGCGGCGACCTCGGTGGCGCCGGGGGCGGCGGCGATGCCGGTCGTCTCGCGGAAGCGCTCGACGGCCCCCGGCAGGCGGTCGGCCGGCAGGCTGCCGAAGGCGAGGACGACGCGGAGGCCCTGCCGGGCGGCGACGAGCTCCGGCCCGGCGAGCGACCCGGGCGCGTGGACGCGCGGCGACCAGCCCGCCGCCGCGGCCGCCGCCAGCAGCGCCGGCGCCTCGCCGGGGGCGAGCAGCACCAGGTCGGTGGCGCCGGCGGCGCGCAGCGCCGCGACGGCGGCGTCCATCGGGTCGCCGGGCGCCGGCAGCTCGCGCACCTCGACGGCCGCGAAGCCGGGACCGGCGGCGGCCGCCGCCTCCGCGGCGAGGGCGGCCAGCCGCGCGTCGCCCGCCGGATGGAGGAGGGCGGCGACCGGCACGCCGGTGTTTGCGTTCTCCTCCGCCTCCGCCGCCCGCCGCGCGGCGGCCGCCAGCAGGGCGCGGAGCTGGGCCGGCAGGCCGCCGTCGAGGTAGAAGACGTGCCGGTTGAGGGGGAAGCCCTCCTCCGGCTCGAGCGTCAGCGGTCCCACCGAGGGTACGCCGAGGCGGGCCGTCTCGCCAGCCAGCGCGGCGTCGGCGCCGGCGGTGAAGGGCGCCACCAGGGCGAACACGCCTTCCTCCTCGACGAAACGCGCCAGCGCCGCCGGCCGCGCCTCGGGCGCCGGCGGCAGCGGCAGGTAGCGCAGCTCGAGGCGCCGGTGGTAGACGCCGCCGGCGGCGTTGACGTGGCCGGCGTAGGCGTCGAGGACGCGGCGCACGGCGCGCGCCGTCCCCTCCAGGCCGGCCGCCTCGGCGGGCGGCAGCAGCACGCCGAGGGTCAGCGAGGCTTCCCCCACGCCGGGGTCGCGGTCCTTGCCCAGCTTCGCCAGGTAGGCCGCCAGGTCCGCGGCATCGCCGCGGCTGAGGCGGTAGCGCGGCATCAGCGGGTCGAGCTCGTTGCCCGAAGCGTCCAGGCCCATGGCGACGGCGCGGGTGAGCAGCCGCGGCGTGTACGGACCGCGGCGGCGGCCGTTGGCGGTCTCCACCTCGTAAGGGCGGGTGAGCGCCTCCCAGGTGAGGTCCGACGGCTCGACGCCGCCCTCCGGCCGGCCGCGGCCGTCGCGGCCGTGGCAGCTCGCGCACGGCAGGGCGGTGGCCGGCACCTCGATGCCGGCCTGGCCCATCAGCGCCAGCACCTCGCCGCCGGACGCGCTCTCGCCGGTCAGGTAGAGGCGCTTGCCGCGCGCCTCGGCGGCGGTGAGGCCGGTGCCGGCGCCGTCCTCGCCGGCCGCGGCGGCGAGCGGCAGCGCCAGGGCGAGCAGCAGGGCCGCCGGCCACCGAGGCGTACCCCGCCTTGCGACGGGCTCGGGGCTCGTCGGGGTCCGGGGGCGTCGACGGGCCACGGTCAGCGGCCCTTCCCGGCCGCGGGCGGCGGCGGCGCGCCCGCGTCCACCGCGACGCTCTCGAAGAGGTCCACCAGCTCGCCGGCGGCGGCGAGGCCGTTGGTCTTCTTCCACAGGCCGGTCTTCTCGTTGCCCATCAGCACGATCGTCGAGTGGGCGTCCTTGTCCTCGACCGCGAAGCCGAGCTTGGCCAGCGCCAGCTCGACGTTGGCGCGCGAGCCGGTGAGGAAGTACCAGCCGTCGCGCGCCGCGAAGCGCTCGGCGTAGGCGGCGAGGCGGGCCGGCGTGTCGGTCTCCGGGTCGACGGTGATCGACAGCAGGTGGACGTCGCGGCCGAGGCGCTCGCCAGCCGCCTCCTGGAGGCGCTGCATCTTCTGCCCGAGCAGCGGGCAGACGGCGGCGCAGGTGGTGAACATCGAGCTCACCACCACCACCTTGCCCGCCATCAGGTCGCTGTACAGGCGGCGCGTCTCGCCGTCCTGGTCGACCAGCTCGACGTCGGTGAAGTAGGCGCGCGCCGCCTCCACCGCCTCCGGCGGCCGCTCGGCGGCGGCCGGAGCGGCGCCCGCCAGCAAGACGAGGACGGCGAGCGCGGCGAGGCCGGCGCGCATCGCTCCCGGGCGGCTCATCGCCCGCCTCCCGCCGCCGCGCCGGGGTGGGCGTGGTGGTCCGCCACCGCCCCGCCGGCGGCGCCGGACACACGGTCGACGATGCCGGCCAGCTCGGCGGGCGACGCCAGGCCGTAGGCGCGCGTCCAGCGGCCGGCGGCGTCGTCGCCGATCAGCACCACCGGCGAGTGCCGGCGGATGTCGGCGTTGAACACCTCCAGCGCCTTGAGCAGCCGCTCGATCTCCTGCTGTTCGCCGGTGACCAGCGTCCAGCCCGGCCCGGCGCCGAACGTCTCGCCCCACGCCTTGAGGCGCTGCGGCGTGTCGGTGGTCGGGTCGACGGAGACGGAGATCAGGAACACCTCGTCGCCGAGGCGGGCGCCGAGCTCCTTCTGCAGGCGGCCGAAGGTGGCACCCATCGGCGGGCAGATGGTGGTGCAGGTGGTAAAGACGAAGTTGATCGCCACCGTGCGCCCGTGCACGAGGTCGCTGTAGAAGCGCACCTCGTCGCCGTCCTGGGTGCGCACGGTGACGTCCGGCACGGTGAGGCCGGAGACGTCGCGCTCGGCGTCGGAAGCGGCAGCGGGGCCGCCGGCGGCGGCGGCGCG
>CAZLBJ010000613.1:0-3403 GCA_964557755.1 uncultured Thermoanaerobaculia bacterium | reverse complement strand
CCGCGCGGCGGCGCCCCGGTGCCGTCGACCAGCATCGCGCCGCGCAGCACGAGGCGCGGGAACGGCCCCTCGGCGGTGGCGGGCAGCTCCGCCGCCGCCGCGGCGCCCGCCGCAACGAACACCGCGAAAAATCCGGCGACCAGCAAGGCGCCGGCGCCAGGGCGCCGCTCGCAAGACGCGGCGGGCGATGGCGGACCGGGAGTCCGTCGAGCGCGCCGCAACGCTGCGAGCGGTGTCCTGGCGCTGGCGCTCACCATAGGAGGGCGTACCCCAATTTGACGAACACCGAGCGGCTGGTCTGCGTCAGGTCGACGGCGCCCGGGCCGACGTATTGGTCGGAGTAGCCGGCGAGCAGCACCGTCTGCGGGTTGAGCTTGTAGGAGAAGAGGAGCTGGCTGAACAGGTCCTGGTCCTCCTCGCGGAGCGTGGTGCCGGGGCGGTAGAGGGCGAGGTTGCGCTCGACGTCGCGGTACTGGACGATGGCGCGGAAGAAGCTGCGCACGTTGAAGTGGTAGATCAGCGTGCCCTGGGTGAGGTTGGCGGTGAGGAAGGCGCCGCCGGGGGCGCGGCCGCCCGCGGCGCCGCCGTCCGCGAAGTCCACCTCGTCGACCCGAAACTCCTGCCACTCGTGCTGCACCTCGCCGCTGACGTGGCGGCCGAGCTTGAAGGCCACCCGCGGGCGGACGATGGCGAACTCCGACTGCCGCACGTTGGCGAAGTCGATGATCTCGCCGCCGCGCAGGAACATCTCGAGCGTCAGGTCGCCGCTGGGGCGTACCAGCATCGTCAGGTCGCCGCGCAGGTTGTCGAAGGTCTCGCCGGCGAAGCGCTCCTCGTTCGGGCGGATGCCGAGCCGCACCTGGCTCTGCATCGGCCCCTCGTAGAGCAGCTCGAAGTTGGCGCCCTGCTCGATCAGCTCGCCCCGCTGGTCTTCCAGCCGCACGGCGTTGCCGTGGAGGGCGATGCGGCTGTACCAGCCGCCCGGCTCGCCCCACAGGTTGCGCTGCACCGCCCCGAAGCTCTCCTTGTAGCCGACGCGCGGGATGAAGCCGCTGTCGGCGCGGAAGCCGTCGTCGAGCGAGCTGTGGAAGAGGCGGAACAGCCAGTCGCCGGTGTTGCGGGTGTAGTCGGCACGATAGGCGAGGCCGTCGAAGCGGGCCTCCGGCTGGCGCTGCAGAACGGCGAGCGCCGTCGGATAGCGGGTCGACGACTCGAGCACCTGGAAGCGGAAGGTGTCCGAGTCCGTCAGCCGCAGGTTGCCGTCGACGCCGTAGACCTGGTTGTCGTAGCCGTCGCCCCGCCGACCGGTGTAGAGGGCCCCCAAGGTCGAGGTGCGGCCGACGTCGCGCCGGTAGCGGACGACTCCGCTCGACACCTCGTCGTCGAGCGAGGTCAGCGACGACGCCTCGGCACCGGGGAAGAGCAGGTTGTTGAGCCGGTCGCGGGCGACGAAGACGCCAAAGGCGTTCGCCCCCTCCTTGCCGGTCAGCTTGACCCCGACCTCGGGGTCGGCGACGGTGCGCGTGAAGACGGCGCGGAAGGGCGTCGCGAAGGTGTCCGCGCCCTCGAGGAAGAAGGGGCGCTTCTCCGGGAAGAAGAGGGCGAAGCGCTCGTTGACGTCGAGCTGCGCGGCGTCGGCCTCGACCTGCGAGAAGTCCGGGTTGAGCGCGGCGTGGAGCGCCACGTTGTTGGTGATCCCCCAACGCGCCGTCAGCCCGCCCTCGGCGTCCTCGTCGCCGGCGACCAGCGGCGAGCCGACGGTCTGCCGGCGGTCGGTGCGTCCGGCGGTCAGCGTCGGCACCACCTCGAGGTTGTGCCCCGTCTCGAGCGCGGTCAGCCCGACCAGTGGCTCGTACTTGCACACCCGGCAGTCGAGGTCGCGGTCGTTCGGCACCGAGCGCAGCTCGTGGAGCGCCGAGCGCGGGTAGTCGCGGTAGGCGAGGAAGCCCCAGGTCTGGCCGCCCTCGCGCTGCCGCGGGAAGCGGAGCTGCCGGAAGGGAATCGCCAGCTCGACCTCGTAGCCGTCCTCGGTGCGCCGCCCGGCCGAGTCCCAGATCGCGTTCCACGACAGGTCGACCGAGCCGTCGACGTCCGAGAGCTGGGCGTCGAGCTGCACGCCGAGCGGGTTGACCTGGAAGCGGTAGGCGCGGCGGCGGTCGTCGAAGGTGTCGATCTCGATGCCGACGGCGTCGTCGCGAAGCTGCGCGTCGCGATCCGACAGGTGGGCGCGGATCCGCCCCGGGTCCGGGTCGAAGGCGCGGAAGGCGACGTAAAGCCGCTCCTCGTCGAAGCCGACCAGCACCTCGGTCGCCACCGGCGCCGGCGCGTTGTCCACCGGGAACCACTCCCAGGCGATCGGCACGACCGCCGCCCCGGCCCACTCGTCCTCGCCGACGACGCCGTCGATGCCGACCTCGGCGAGGCGGCCGGCGGCGACGGGAAGCGAGGCGAGCGGCGGGGCGGGAGATCCTTCCTGCGCCGACCCCGCCGTGGTGTCGGCGGCGCCGGCCCAAGGCCCGACGAAGAGGGCGAGCGCCAGGACACACCAAACCAGACCGACCGAGCCACGAGAGGACCACCCGCCGCCGCCCCCGCGGGCCTTCCCACCCATCGCCCCCCTCACGCCCGCCGCCCCACCGGCGCTCGCCGCGCCGCCTCGAGCCGGTCGGCGAGGTGGCCGGCCAGGACTTCGACGTGCGGCGGCTTGTGCATGCTCTCGTGGTCGCCCGGCACCACCACCGTCTCGGCGCCGCCGCGGGCGAGCTCGATCCACGGCAGCTCGGGGCGCGGCGGGTCGACGCGGCGCCGCTCGGCGGCGCGGAAGAAGAGGACCCGGCCGTCGAGCGGCCGCGGCAGGTAGGCGTAGAACGCCTCGATGTTCGCCTCGATCACCCGCGCCTGGCGCCGCGCCTCGCCCTCGTCGAGGCGTTCGGCGGCGGCGGCGGCGCGCACCGCGTCCAGAGCCAGGTCGAACCGCTCGTCGACCGGCCGGCCGGCCCAGGCGGCGGCGTCGAGGTCGAGGCCGGTGCGGTCGCGCACCACCAGCCAAACCGGGTCGACGTTGTCCTCGCGCCGCGGCATCTGGTCGAGGCACGGGGTGTCGAAGAGCGGCATCAGAGAGACCGCCTCGCCGACCTCGGCGAGCTGGTGCGCCATCTCGAAGGCGACCATGCCGCCCATCGAGGCGCCGCCGAGCCAGTACGGCCCGCGCGGCTGCTCGGCGCGCACCAGGGCGAGGTAGTGCTCGGCCATCTCCTCGATGGTGCCGAACGGCTCCTCGCCGGACTCCAGGCCGCGCGAGCGCAGGGCGTAGAACGGCTGCGCCGGCCCGAGGGCGCGCGCCAGCTCGCGGAAGGTGTAGACGTGGCCGCCGACCTGGTGGACGAGGAAGAGCGGCCGGCGG